>QHOF01000281.1 GCA_003219335.1 Verrucomicrobiota bacterium
CCACGCGGCTATGCAGTTTATGTGCCGGGATAAGCAAGCATATCCCGCGTGCAGATCAGTTCGTATTGCTCCTCGGTGAGAAAAAGAAAAGTTCGTTTCGGCGAGGGCGCCGAAACCAGCACGCGAGACGCGTGCGCTCCCCGGATTACGCGCTAAATTGTGTCGGTGTTCGGGAATGCATTTCGCCACCGAATTCTGGTTGACCCGGCTCTGCTTTCAGCGCGCGCTCGGGTGCGTTTACCTGATCGCGTTTCTGATCGCAGCTAATCAATTCATCCCGCTGCTAGGTGACCGCGGGTTGCAACCGGTCCGGCGATTTTTGCGTCACGTGCCGTTTCGCCGCTCGCCGAGCTTGTTTTACATCAATTGCTCGGATCGGTTCATCACCGCAACGATCTGGTGCGGCATCGCGTTATCGATTTTCGCCATCGCGGGTCTTTCGGAATCGTTTGGACTCGCCCTGTCGATGCTGACTTGGGCGTTGCTATGGATAATTCAGCTCTCGCTCGTGAACGTCGGCCAGACGTTCTACGGTTTCGGTTGGGAGACGATGCTGGCCGAGACCGGTTTCCTGGCGATTTTTCTCGGTTCATCCGACACGCAGCCACACGTCATCGTGATGTGGCTACTCGTGTGGGTGCTTTTCCGCACCATGTTCGGCGCGGGCATGATCAAGATGCGCTCCGACCCATGCTGGCGCGATTTAACCTGCCTTTTTTATCATTACGAAACTCAGCCACTGCCGAATCCGCTGAGCTGGTATCTCCATCATTCACCGCCATGGACCCATAAGGCGGGCGTGCTTTTTACCCATTTTGCACAGATCATCGTTCCGTGGTTTTATTTCGCGCCCGCACCGCTTTGCTATTGGGCCGGCGCAATCACAATCCTGTTTCAAATCACGCTGATCCTGAGCGGCAATCTCTCCTGGCTGAACTACATCACGATTCTGCTCTGCATTCCGTGCTTCGACGACCGATTGCTGGCGCGCCTCATTCACATTCCGCGTTCCATGGCCGCCCACATGGGCCTGCCGCACACAATTGCCGTCGGCCTGCTCACGGCCATCGTGCTCGGGCTGAGTTGGCGGCCCGCGCGCAATTTGTTTTCGTGTCGTCAGCTCATGAACGCCAGCTTCGAACCGTTGCATCTGGTGAACACCTATGGCGCTTTCGGCGCCGTCACGCGCGAAAGGCTCGAGGTCGTCATCAAGGGGACTGACTCAGAATTTCCCGACGCTTCCGCCGAATGGCGCGAATACGAGTTCAAAGGCAAACCCGGCGATGTAAACCGACGGCCGTGCATCGTCTCGCCGTATCATTGGAGGCTCGACTGGCAAATGTGGTTCGCCGCAATGTCGCCGCCGGAGTTTCATCCTTGGATCTTCGTGCTTGTGGAAAAACTTCTCGAAGGCGAGAAAAGAATTCTTCGCCTGTTCGCGCGGAATCCCTTCGCCAACGCGCCGCCAAAATGCATCCGCGCGGATTGGTATCGTTACCACTTCACCAAACCCGGCGAGCGCGACTGGTGGACGCGCACCTACGTGGGCGAATATCTTCCGCCGATGATCCTCCGCCGCGCACATGGCGAGGTGCGTCAGTCGTTAGCTTAAAATATCGGGTCACCCGATTCGCCAACTCTGAAAGAGTTGCATCAAATCTGCACCTTCCCATCATTTCGCCGAAAACATGCGAGCCGTTGTCCAGCGTGTGAGCCGCGCGCGCGTAATCGCGGAAGGCAGTGTCACGGGCGAAATCGCGGCGGGCCTCATGATTCTGCTTGGCGTCGGCCGCGATGATACTTCCACGGTCGCCGTCAGCATGGCCGAGAAGATCGCAAACCTGAGAATCTTTGACGACGACCAGGGAAAAATGAACCGCTCCCTGCTGGAAGTAAAGGGCAGCGCGCTGGTCGTCTCGCAGTTTACACTTTACGGCGACGCGCGCGGTCAACGCAGGCCCAGCTTTATCGCAGCCGCGCCACCGGAACAAGCACGGAAGCTCTACGAAGAGTTCAGCGACGCATTGCGCAGACTGGGAATTCCCGTCGCCACGGGAGTCTTCCAAGCGAGGATGTCTGTGGAATTGGTGAATGAAGGCCCGGTCACAATCCTCCTCGACTCTGACAAAGCGTTTTAGCGAGGCCTTCGCGCGTCAAACCGAAGAGCGAAAACAAGTGCTGTAGTGTCCGCTGTCCTCAGCGGATTCCGCGTCAGCGGCGCGTCATATCACTTTCTCTTTGACTTTTTGGTTTTGGTTTGTTCGAAGTAATCAGGATCGAAAAATCCGATTAGCCACAGCGCGTAAATCAATCTACGGCACCAGGAAAATCTTTCCTGTGTATGGATCTTTCACAGCGGATCCGGGAGCAAAAGCGCTGACATCGATGTAATTTCCCTCCGGCAAATAAGGACTTATAACCATGCCTTTCCGGCCTGGGATCGGAATTCCATAGGGCATATCGCCTTTTGCTTCTTTCGCAGACGCGGCTGAAGCCCGCAGCACGGTGGGAGTGGACTTCTCTTCTTTGGCAGGTTGTAATGGCTGTTCGGGTGCACTTGGGGTCGCCTCGGCGGCGTTTGATTTTTGGGAAGTGGGTTGCCCAGAGGCCGAGGCTCGCTTCTTCTTGGTTTGCTGCTGCGCTGGCTGCGGCTGGAAAGCCTTCGAAATCGATTGGCCAACTTTCTTGAAAAAATCTCCCACGGGATCCGCGTTTGCTGACCATCCGCTCAAAAAGAAGAGCGCTACCACCAGGAAGCAAATCCAGCGGGAACGAATGAGACGATTGATTAAGTTTTCGGCGCTCAAGGTGAAGCCGTGATTGTCCGCCAGGATTGGTGCCTGAGAGAAGAAAATTTTCTCTGCGCCAGGGAGTTTGAGTGATGCTCATATCAATTACGATCGCCGAACCATCAATTGCCACACACCACTATCAGCCGTCGCCTTTATCAAAACGGATAATGCAGCCGGAGCAACTCTGGTGGATCACGAAGCGACACGAGAAATATTTCCGCGTAATCGCTATCAGGAATGCTGATGGGCG
>QHOF01000282.1 GCA_003219335.1 Verrucomicrobiota bacterium
GTTTGACCGCGAAAATCCGTCCCGCTTCACCCGAAAGCGTTGCGACGAAATCGGCTGCGCAACCGACGTAGCGACCGAAGCCGAACGCGGCTGTGTTCCTCCGCCCTCATCGGGCGAGGCAAGTGTGGTGCTGAGCGACGATCCGGGCTTAGCCAAGTTGATCCAAGAGGCGGCCCGCAAGGAAACAAACCGCGCCGAGTGAGCGTGCTGAGCTGAAGAAGACCCCATTCGCTGGTGCAGCCTCGACGGAGAAAAGCGTTAACCGGAAAGCTTCATTCTGACGGTGTCTCACTAAGCCTCACCGTAAACCCGTCTCCAGCCCCCGCCACGTCAAACCGGACGTGACTCTTTCAGTCATCCGGCTTTCCTGAGCCCTTCACCGTAAGGCGCTATATGCCCCTCGGCTTTCGCCTTACGGTATATCCTTCGCCTCAGTTCCTGCAGATTATCGGAAGGCTTTATCATCCCTCCCTGCCTCACCTAGCGGTCGAAGAATCAAAACTCAGCATGGCCCCTTCGCTCCAGAGACATTACTCTCCTTCATCGCTCCTGCGGGCCACTCCGCCATCCTGCTGCCTTCGGCCCTTTTCCGTGTCAGCAGTTATAGAACCGACCTTATCCTGAGATTTCTCTCCGGGGCATACAGGACTTCTCCAGTTTCTATCGTATCCTTGTTACCGTGTCGCCGCTAATACCCCGCCGGTGTGAACTATCTCTTCAGCCAGTCTGAAATAATCCATGCTGTCTTCGCCAAGTATTGATTGGCTCGACCCCCGGGACTTAGACCACGAGGCTTACTCAGCGTTCACTCACGTTGCAACCCGGCAACTTGCTCATCAGCTTTGCGCTGACTTTGTCGGTAGGCTTCAACATGTCGATTACTCTTCATGCTGCTACCCAAGCTAGGCGGCTTCTGGCTTTTACCGCCGCGGGACTTCCCTCACATAAAATGATGAGAGTCACCCTATGGATCACGACAGCAATTCATCTGGACACACCTTCTGCGGGTCCGACCCAGGGGGTCGAGACAGAGAATTGAAGAGGCTTTAACAAAAAGCAAACAGCGGACTTGAGCCCTTTACTACGCTGAGTACCAAATGAAAGAGTCGGAATACTAGCGGGGACTGGAAGCCCCGACTATTTCAACTCGAACTCGGCGATCTCGATGCGGGTCGTGCCGATGTTGCGTATGCCGCGCGTCGTGCCCGGCTCCTGCCAATAGAAGTCACCGAGCCTGAGCGCCAGGCCGCGGTCGGGCTGACCGGGAACGATCTCGGCGATCTCGCGCCACCGTCGATGATGACACGCAGCCCTGGCGCACTTTGGGTGAATGGGTTAAAGCCCAGTTTGGCGACAAAAACTCGGCGATCGAATTTCTACATACGTTGAGGATTGCGCCAGAATGAACGTTTGGTTCGGGGTGTCCGCATCAAGTATTGAGCGACCAAATCATTCTTGGTGGTGTGTATCGAAAACCGCAGCCATTAACGATCTGCTATTAATCTATGCAAAAGGACAAGGAATCGTCCGCGTCGAATTAATAAAGTCGGCCCCCGAGATGCGTGAACGACGGTGCGCCGAAACACGTCTTCTGACGGTAGATACGGCATTAGTTAAGAAATTGAAGACACCGATTTCGGCACGACAACTAAGAACTGACGCTGTTCTACATCGGCTACCAGCAGTCCGACGGAATTTCCAGGGAACCTGCTTTAGAGTCCCGCCGGAGCTCTGGCCAAAATTAAAACTACTCATCGGACTCTAACACCGGTCTATGGGTCGCTAAAAAGATGTTGCGTGCCTGTGACAAACAGTAATCCAAGACGCGACGGCGTTTTCCGCTCCAATCCAAGAAGTAGGTGATCCTGTCGGCCGTCGAGACTATAGATTTAGTCAACCCCAGACTTGACCCGTTTGTCTTCACGTTTGTCGTTCATACCGGTCGTTACGCACCTTTTCTAGCTTTCAACAATTTCAAGCTCAAATCCCCTATCACGCAGCCGTGCTTTCATAATTTTCACCTCTGACCATGCAGTAGCCATGTTCCGGACAAGGGTTTCATTATAGTCAGAAATATTCGCGCCAAGGACAACCATCCTGATCGCCTCGCGTGGAACCTTGAAAAGATAAACTAGAGTATTTGGGTCGTGATGATTACATTCTTCCAATTTGCCGACCATGCGCCATTCTTTTTCATCTCTCCAGCTAAGATCCTTTCGAAGAAACAGCCGGACCGGTAAATCTTTATAATGTGATTTGGACGAATACAATGCTCCAGCTAGACGCAACATTCCGTTGTGTGAGGACAGCGATAGCCTTTCGTCGGAGTATTCAACAGGATAAAGATCGCGTGAATCCTGGAAGAAGGGATGTTTGGCGTCAAAACCAACAACAATGCCTTTATGGTCCTGCGCATAATGTGACCACATTGTGCGGTTTGTTGCCGACTCTGCGAGGCAAAAAAAACCGTAGGTTTCATTGATGTGCTTGAGCAACCGCTCCAATTCCTTCCGTGCATTATGTGCGTCAAGTTCCTTTAAGGAGATAATGCCTTCAGGATATGCTAGTGTAGGAAATTCTTCTACCGTCATTCTCCGTAGAGCGGGCCTTAAAAATAACGGCAACAGGCGATCCCTTTGATCGGGTGGTATTCCCGCCCGTTCCATCTCTTGATAAGCCGATTCCAAGTCCTCTTTGGCGTCCTCGTCGACTAAGATTTGTGGATTAACCTCAAATGGATCATTCAATTGATTGGGCTGGGTAAATCGGAAGAGACAGTTCTCTAGAAACTGGGCCCTGACCGTTTGCTTGCGGTCATTTTTGAGCCCAAGGTACTTATAGAAACAGTTGTCGCCCATTGTTTTTCAGTCCACCTGCGGAAAAGCTGGCGGCCAGCCATGTGTTCATCAAGCGCCGTCGTCTGCACGACTAAGCAACTCCAGCGCCAGGATTTCTCAGTCGATGAAAAGCGTTCGAGATTTGAAGGCTTTTAGATTATCTGAAAATGATTACCGCGTATTTGGATCATGGAAAATCCGGGTGGTCGCTTGTGAGGCCATCGGGCTTGACCAATGCCAATAAGCCATTTTCCAATTTCCTTGTCTCGAATTTCTATGCAACCGTCCTAAAGCTGGCCGAAGGCCGGCGCTGCAGACGGATTCCATTTGGCAAATCGAATATCACGGTCGACCAGGACGGATTAAAAAAAGCATCGCGGTCGGCACGCCTAATGCGGATCGCGTATCCTGCTCCGGTGGAGTGATGAGCACCGTTGTTCCACGCCTTCACAATCATGGTTTGGGTCCTTTCGTATGTTTAAAATCGTAAAGGAATCGCGCGGTCAAATCAATTAACGCGCCCGGCCCCTTTCAAGTTTATTTCGCCGGCGCCATGCGCCGCCGTCGATATCAATGAAAAGTTCCGCTGACAAGAAGACAAGTTGAGGTCGCATCTTATCGACTCACCCATTCGAAGGGAGGAGGCTTGACGGTGTATGTATCTTGCGCTGCGTCGCTCGGAAACACGCACCACTTTTCGAGCATTGAGCGGCTCACCTCTTTACCGATCCCCAAAGCTGTTCGAGTCTCTGATCGCGCCCGCAGCCATAACGGTAGACTTTGTAACGGATCGAATTCTTTTTGTAGTAGTCCTGGTGA
>QHOF01000283.1 GCA_003219335.1 Verrucomicrobiota bacterium
ATTTCGCGATACGAGTATTCGTGAAGCGATCGATTTTCTCCGGGAACAGGCGGCGGAGAACGATCCGCAAGGGAACGGCGTGAACATTGTGCTGCGGCTTGTTCCTCTCGGACAGGTTGCGGCGCCGTCGATACCAGGGGCACCGCCCGAAGGCTCGGCTACACCGGGAGCTGGTGCGCCTCCCGCAGGCTCACCCCCAGCAGGCGCACCTCCGGCGGGCGCACCGGCCCGCGGACGTCCTGGTGCAGTGCCGGCCGCCGCGCCCGCAGCGGGCCCGGCTAGCGCGCGCATCACTGTGACGCTCGACAACATTCCCCTTGGCGAAGCACTGCGCTACGTCGCCAATCAAGCGGGATTGAAAGTCAAAGTAGAACCGTATGCCGTTGCGGTTATCCCGCTCACCGAGCAAAGCAATGATCTGGTCACCAAGCGCTATCATGTCCCGCCGGAATTTTTCGGCGGCCCGCTCGATGTCGGTTACTACATCGGAAGTAGTGTGGCCGGTAGTGCTGGGCAAGGTGCTGGCGCAACGACCGGAGCCAGAGAGGCGCCACCGGTCGCTGAGAACGTCATTGAAAAAGAGGCAGTGAGTTTTCAGACCGCATCCGGAACGGGCACCGGTGCCGGTGCGGCAAGCCAGGCAAACCTGTTGCAGGGGACTGCCAGTACTCGCCAGACTTTACTGAATGATCGTCAACTCGTCGGGCGAGCCGACGCGATAACGATGTTAAAGAGCATGGGCGTCGAGTTCCCCCCTGGCGCGAGCGCAACCTTTTGGCCGCACAGCGGGACGCTGATCGTTCGCAATACCCAGGATAATTTAGACATGGTGGATGCTCTGGTTGATCAGGCGAATTCGTCAGCACCCAAGCAAGTCGAGATTGAATCGAAGTTTGTTGAGATCAACCAGAATAATCTCAAGGAACTTGGTTTCGATTGGTTGCTTGGCCCGTTTAGCTTAAACGGCAAAGTTTTCGGGTCAGGTGGAACCGCTGGCAACGGGGTGCCAACTAATTCGGCGAATTTTCCTTTTACTAACACCACCAACCAACCGATTGGCAGCACCCAGCCCGGGCAGCCGATCGGTCAATTTCCCGTGACTAGCGGGAACCAAAGCGGCAATTTTGCAATTAGCGCCAACGCGCTTGATGCGCTTTTGATGCCAGGCCTTGGGCAAGTCGCTGGCGTCGCACCCGGAATCTTTGGATTAGCCGGCGTTTTCACCAATCCACAATTTCAAGTTGTGATCCGGGCGCTGAATCAGAAAAAGGGAATCGATCTTCTTTCCGCGCCTAGCGTGACCACTAAGAGCGGACAGCGCGCCATTATCGAAGTCATTAGAGAACTGCGTTATCCCAGGACCTATACAGCGCCGCAGGTTCCATCGATCAGCAGCACCACCGGAACGACAGCCGCAGTGGTTCCAGTTGTTGTGACGCCAACCACGCCTCAGGATTGGGAGACGCGCAACACGGGTGTCACTCTGGAAGTCGAACCGGTAGTAGGCGGGGATTCGACTACCATCGATCTCAATCTCATTCCGCAGGTGGTCGAGTTCGAGGGCTTCATCAATTACGGGAGCCCCATCAACGCAGTCGGTGTCAATACTGCGATGGGTATTTCGATTTCCCAGCCGGTCCAGCTCACGCCGAACGTGATCAACCAGCCGGTGTTCAGCACGCGCAAAGTGACTACGAGCGTGAGTGTGTGGGACGGACAAACGGTGGTGCTGGGCGGGTTGATGCGCGAGGACGTGCAGAAAACCGAGGACAAGGTCCCCATCCTGGGGGACATTCCGCTGGTCGGCCGCGCCTTTCGCACCAACACGGAACAGCACACGAAAAAGAACCTGGTCATCTTCGTCACTGCGCGCATCGTCACGCCCGCAGGTTTGCCGCTGGCTGAGGAAGAAGAAGGCGTGCTCCCGCCGGAGCTGCCGGAGGTGCCGGCGTACAAGAAGTAGGGCTTCGCCAGCGTTACATCGTTACATCGTTAAATCGGATCCCGAGCAGAACCACGGATTGCCCAGCGCGGCTCCGCCGCAACCCAAACGATGCTGAATCTCGGCGGTTTTTAAACCGCCGCTCCTTTGGCTTTACATTAGCGTTCATTCGCAGCCTCCCCGCCGTGGCGGGTGATTCGCGGGCACTTCCCTCTGTTCGTCATTCGGATTTCGTCATTATCCCAGCCATCCGTGCCATCCGCGGTCGTGTCTGAAAAATTTTTGGGAACTTTGCCGCACAATTTCCGTATAAGAATAATGAAAGGAAAGACACGAATTTACACGAATTCTCACGAACCCGAGGAACCCGTTAGTGGAAATTCGTGCAATTCGTGTCTATGTGAGCCCACTGTGGCCGTTCAACCCTTTAACGCTTCAACCCGCCGCAGGTCCGGCAGCCGCCGGACCGAAGGCAAAAAAAGTTAAAAATAATTGTTGACA
>QHOF01000297.1:0-380 GCA_003219335.1 Verrucomicrobiota bacterium
GGTGAATTACATTCATACGTGGTCGGATTTCCGCGAAGCGAATCCGGAGTTCGGCAAGGACGACTTCGACGAAGTCATCGGGCGCATGCAGGTGCTGTTCTAGGCGAATATCTCCACCTGCCAAAGCACGATTCTGGTTAGGTTAATTAAAGCCCGCCGCGAGAGCGCACCCGGGCGGGCTTTTCACTACATCGCCATCGCTGCCGACGCATGAAAGCAAAGGCGACGAAATACAAACGAGTCCGTCGCCCAAGATCGCCGGAATCGTCGCCGGTGACGATGCTTGTATCGGAACTTCGCGCGCTACACCGCGATTTGCGCACCATTGCTAACGCATACATCACCCGTCTCGAAAATGATTTATTCGTCTGCCTCGCCGC
>QHOF01000297.1:542-4566 GCA_003219335.1 Verrucomicrobiota bacterium
TTCGACGATAAGACACAAGAATTGAGCGGCATATCTAGGCAAACCACCGATCACAACTGTCTAGACCAGTCAGATTGACGGTGAGGAAACCGCGAAGCTTCTCGAAAGTCCTCCTTCGTCGGAGATCATCTACGACGCCGTAACGCCCAGCTTAGACATCGTCATCGACGTCAGGCCGCCCTGATGGGTCTCCGGCCAGTTGTTGTCACCATTGCTACGGACGAGGCGGCGGAGTCGGCCGAGGTCTCGGTGTCGGACTAGGTCTTCCTGTTGTCGCTTGCACGCTGCGAAATACTCCGCCACCTGCGGTTCCAGCAAACGCATATCCACCGGAATCGATTGCCAATGCCCAAACATTTCCACCGGGAGGGACCAGCCCACTGCTGATGTCGCTCCAAGTGTCGCCGTCATTTGTTGATCGAAAAGCTCCCCCGGCGGCGCCGGCAAAAATATGACCAGTGGAGTGTAAATCCGTTATTTTGTTCCGTCCAGCTATCGCCGTTATCGGTTGATCGAAACATACCGCCACCTTCACCCTTGATGGAATGAGTTGCAGCAAAGATGTGATCATTGTTGCCGTTAATCCCCAGCCCGGCAACGTCAGTAGATGTTAGTCCGTTATTAACTAGGGTCCAACTGTCACCGTTATCTGTGGACCGATGCACCCCCTCCCCGCCACCGGCAAAGATGCCGCCCTCCGGATTGATCGCCAGTGACGAAATGTTACCGCACGTTAGGTTATTGCACACTAACGTCCAACTCTGCCCATCGTCCGTTGAGCGGAAAATGCCGCCTCCCACCGACGTCCCTGCAAAGACGTGTCCGCTCGAATCGATCGCCAATGCGCGAACGTCGTTGGTGATCACCCCTTGGTTAACATCGGTCCAACTGTCGCCGTTGTCCGTGGAACGAAAAACGCCCCCGGCCTCGCCGACAAAAGCAAAATCAGCCCCCGCAAAGATATGGCCGTTGGGACTGATGGCCAGCGAGCTGATGTAATGCGCCAGCAGACCGTTGTTAATCTTCTCCCAACTCTGGCCGCTGTCGCTCGATCGAGCCATGCCAACGCCGTAGCTGCCGGCAAAAATGGTGTTGTTCGCATTGATCGCGATGGCGCGCACATTCGTTGCAATCAGGCCATTGTTTTTCTGGACCCAATTCTTGCCGTTATCGCTCGAACGAAAAACTCCGCCGCCAAAATACGCGCCGACAAAAATGTCTCCGCCCGCGTTAGTCGTAACGGAAACGACAAAGGGATCCGCCAACCCGTTGTTAATCTGAGTCCAGTTATCCCCGTTATCACTGGAACGGAACACGCCATCGCCATAACTGCCTGCGAAAAGGTAGCCGCTCGGAGTAGCCAGCAACGCGTTGATACTTTGTCCTGTGTTTAACCCATTATTGATGGGAGTCCAACTGTCTCCATTGTCTGTCGAGCGAAATGCGCCACCGCCGCCAAAGGAATCGCCGCCCGCGAAAAGATAGCCGCTCGCGTTGATGGCTAACGAAAGAACAAAAGGATTCGTTAGCCCGTTATTGACCGCAGTCCAACTGTCCCCGTTGTCGGTAGAGCGAAAAATGCCGCCACCCCACGTTCCGGCAAAGATGTGACCGCTGGCATTGATAGCCAGCGCCGGGACATAGGTCTCGGTCAGGCCGTTATCCACCAGCGTCCAGCTGTCGCCGTTATCGGTCGAGCGATACACGCCGCCCCCTTCTGGCGTGCCTGCAAAGATGTCTCCATTGGGATTGATCGCTAACGAAATGACTCCCGGAAATTCCAAGCCATTGTTAACTGCAGTCCAGCTATCACCATTGTCGGTCGATCGAAAAACGCCAGCTTCGAATGTTCCTGCCAAAATATGGCCGACGGAATTGATCGCCAACGCGTGCACATTGGTAGACGTCAATCCATGATTAACTGCCGTCCACGTTTCCGCGTTATCGGTGGAGCGAAAAATGCCACCGCCCTGCGTGCCTACGAAGAGGTCACCGCTCGCGTTTGTGGCTAAGGCGATCCCATCACCGCCCTGTGGTCCGTTGGTTTGTGTCCAAAAGTTTTGGCCAGTGCCATGTAAGCTGGCTTCGACGTTCTGCCTTTGCGCAACGTTCGGAGCTGGTTTTGCGCCCCTTTGCTGAGCGAAAGCATTGGCGAACATAGCCAGAAAGATGCTGGCTAAGATGACGACGAGACCGGTTAAAACACTGACATTAAAGAAGGCGGATTTAGAATCGATTTTTTTCATTTTTAGTTCGAATCAGATACTTGTTAGGGCTTTCCAGTTTGTTGTTTAGAAGATGAGCCAAGTGGATCGGAGAGGCAGGACGGGTTGCGACCTGATTGTTCGTGAACTTTCGGCGCAGGCCGATTTGCGGGTGTTTTTCATTTTCTAGACCTGCTTGCTTGACCATTGCCGGTGCGCTTTCGCACACGAAGTCGGATCGAATCGGAGGAAGACTTTCGCTGGTCAGCATTCGCGAGCGGTTCCGACTCCTCCCAAAGCGCATCGAAAGCAATGCCGAGGCTAACCGCCAGCTCGGGATGATCGATATAAAGTGTCCGCATTTGATCTCCCGGCATCGTTAAGTGCACGAGGGCACGCTTCCGATCGAAAATCGCAAGCTTGTGCCATAAATCCGCACTTGTTCCCCTTGCTCAACCCACTTCGCCAAATACGGCTTTACCGCGGCGACGTCGAGCACTGCTCGTTCGTAAATAGCACGAACGCGGACGCCGTGTCGGCTGGCTTTTTCCTGGACCGGATTGCCTGGAGTGACAAAAAACGGCGCCTTAACAAAGACTTCGTTCGATCGTTTGGCCTCAAGCTGTAGCCGTTCGTACCGTTCAGCAACTCCGCGTGGGCTCCGAATAACTTGGATCAGCTTGTCGGGCGTAGTCTCGGTGGGCTCCAGCAAGGAAGCCAGCCGCCGTCCAAGGCGGGCTGCAATCTTCTCGCGCTGAGCGATTGCCTCCTTTTCCTGCACTACTAACGAAGGGAGGGCTTTATCGGGCGGAACAACGGAAAAGCGGCTCCCGTGTCCGGGCCCACCTTCGATGAGCCCTTTATTAAGAAGGGAATTGAGCGTCAGATAAACGCTACTGCGCGGATAGCCGGTCACGCTGGCGACGGCCGTCCCACTGAGGGCGCCATTGCGAACCAGCGCGAGGTAAACCTGTGCCTCGGCCGGTAGGAGACCGAGCTCCTGCAACGCCAACCGGAAATCCTCCGCCATTTGTTGTCCAATAATTGGACGTCAAATAAATGTCAAGGATTTTTTGGGCTTAAGTCGCTCTAGCGGTTTGGTCGCGTACTATCGCATCATCGCGCTGGTGAATTATCATCCGATCTCCGCCAGCGGGCGTGGGTAACTCCGACGACCGACGCGCTGCGGCCCAAGCAAAGCTCGGTGACTCGTTGATCAACCCTTCGACTGTTGGGCCAATCACACGCGTCTGCCTCGGGCGTTACTAAGTCGTCATCGCTTTTTAACAATTCGTAACCTGACACAGCACACCGCCGGGTTATCTAACGCTCAACCATGAATGTGATTACAGTGAAGAGAACGGTCTTTAGGCAGGCGAACAAAAGGGCGAGACTGAGCCGGTCGTTCCGCGAATTAAGCCGCGCCTATTTCGCGAGGGAAAGCAGTTTGGAGTTTGCCATCGAGGCGCTCCTTTTTGCCATAATCGTGGCCATTTCAGCCTGGCCCATCTTCGCAGCCGCCGGCGCGCTGAACGAATTGTTGCAGCGCGCCCTAGGTTGAACGTACACAGTGTAGCCGGCGTCGTTGATGCCGGCTGTATTTGAAACTCGGGTTGAACCGGAGTCAGCGACTCTGGCTACAATTTGTTTTCTTGTTGGCGCGAAAATCTCGACCAGCAAGCCCGTCACGTTTAGCATGTTGGTCTTGTGCGAAAAAACGGTCCACCTGCAAACAATCGAGAAATTGAACGCAAATTTTTGGTCAAGCGATTGCCGCCGGAAATTTCGCGTTCGCGGCGGTTTCAGATCGCGCAGGGCTA
>QHOF01000297.1:4613-5128 GCA_003219335.1 Verrucomicrobiota bacterium
CGGAAGAAAGGCAGGACCGCGTCGCTCACGTTCAAGGTTGGCCGCGGTGCGCACCGGGAGGAACGCGAGATCAAGCTCAGCCCAAAACAATTTGCCGCGCTCTGGCCCGCTACGGCGGGGAGAAGATTGCGCAAGTCGCGCTACGAAATTCCCTGGAAAAATTTACTCATCGAGATTGATATTTATCGGGGCAGACATGCCGGTCTGGTCGTGGCGGAAGTGGAATTCCCCGACCGCGCCACCTGCCGCAAATTCAAGCCGCCCCCCTGGTTTGGGCGGGAGGTGACCGGGGAAAAACGTTATAGCAACGTGTGGCTGGCCAATGAATAAGAGACAACTCTATGGGCTTCCGTTTGAAATTGCGCGAATCCCGAGATGTCGGGAACGGATTGAGGCGGATTTTTCGCGAACAAATCGACTCTGCCATCCAGTTATGCCGGCACCCCGCAAAGCAACGCGGCGTCACCGTGCACGAAGTGCGCAAACACCTTAAAAAGCTGCGGGCAGCGATGCGG
>QHOF01000297.1:5182-8842 GCA_003219335.1 Verrucomicrobiota bacterium
GGTCTCCGATTTGCGCGATGCACAGGTGCGGCTGCAGACACTCATTCAATTGCGGGAAGAGACGACGAAGAACTCGAAAAAAAATCCATTTGAGCGCGTCGAAGAACTATTGTCGCTGGAGCGGGAAAGTTTTTCCGCCGCGTTTACCGGCTGGCAAAAACAAGCGATCCCGCAGCTGGAACGCGTGGAAACGCGCCTTTTGAAATGGCCGCTGGAGGACGCGGCTTGGAAGCAAATTTGCGGCGCGGTCGCGAAAATCTATAAGCGCGGGCAGCGCGGGCTTGCAAAAACGATCAACGATCCGGAGCCGGAAAATTTTCATGCCTGGCGCAAGCGGGTAAAAGATCTCTGGTATCAATTGCGGATTTTGCAGCCGCTCAACCGCGTGGTTCTCACGGAGATGGCCCACGACGAGGAAGTTCTGGGCGAATTACTGGGGCGCGAGCACGATTTGGATTTTCTTTGGGCGCGCCTGGAGAAGGAAAACAGCGATGAAGCGCTGCGCGATGAACTTGCACAACTCCAAAAGTTAATCCGCAAACGCGGAAAACGATTGCGCACGAACGCGCTCGAGCTCGGGCGCCGTTTCTACGCGGAGCCGGCGAAAGCTTTCGCCAAGCGCATCTCCATCTTTGTCGCCAAACGGACGTAACTCAGGCATCCTGCCTGATTCGTCGCGCAGGCTTCAAGCCTGCATGCAATCGAGCTTGTCCCTCCGCTACTGGTCATGACATTATCCATCACTCATCATGAAACAAAAAGTCCTGTTCATTTGTGTTCATAACAGCGCAGGCAGCCAAATGGCAGAAGCGTTCCTAGACGACATCTGTGGCGATCAATTTGAGGCCCACAGCGCCGGACTCGAACCAGGGACGCTCAATCCGTTGGCCGTCGAAACAATGCGCGAGATTGGGATTGATATTTCACATAAGCAAACCCAATCCGTTTTCGATGTCTTCAAATCGGGCGAGCTGTTCGCGTACGTGATCACCGTCTGCGATGAGACCAGCGCCGAGCGCTGTCCCGTTTTCCCTGGCGTGACCCGGCGACTGCACTGGAGTTTTCCGGATCCATCGACGCTGAGGGGCACGTATGAACAGCGCCTCGCCAGCACACACAAAATCCGCGACCAAATCCGTGCGCGCATCGAAAAGTGGTGCGACGAGATGTGTCCCGTAGAAGCGGTAGGCTGATCCAATCCGACGAGCAAGGTGCTACTGATCCGGAGCGACTCGAAGAAATTGAGCGGACATTGTAGCGCAGACTTCGAAGTCTGCTGTGTCGCGGGTTTCCAAACCCGCAGCCCATTCGACCTCGCGCGCTCTTCCGATTTGGAAATGGGCGATACAGCAGGTTTAGAAACCTGCGCTACGGCACGCGGGGACGACTAACGCGAATCACTGGCTTTCGTAACAGTCGAGGTACTTGATGCCGGAGCCGGTGTTAAAAATGACCACGCGTTCGCCGGAATGAATTTTGCCTGTGGAACGCAGCGATTTGAGAGCAGCGAAACAGGCGGCAGCTTCGAGAGCAACGAAGAGGCCTTCGCTTGAACCCACTTCGCGTCCGACACGAATCATTTCTTCGTCATCGATAGAAATGGCGCCCCCGTTGGACTGCCGAAGAATCTTCAGGATCAGAAAATCGCCGATCGCTTTTGGAACCCGCAGACCTGAAGCAATCGTGTGCGCGTCAGGAAATTCTACGGCAGTTTTTTCTCCAGCGTCGAATGCGCGGACGATCGGCGCGCAACCGGTGGCTTGCACCGCGAACATGCGCGGACGTTTTTTCCCGATCCAGCCGAGCACCTCCATTTCATCAAACGCTTTCCACATTCCAATGAGACCTGTGCCGCCGCCGGTTGGATAAAGAATTACGTCGGGCAACTCCGACCGCAGGTCGCGAGCACGCGAAGACTTTCGGTGTTGCCAGTCGCACTGCTCGGCTAATTCGTAGCCGAGTATCTTTTTTCCCTCGACGCGATACGGCTCTTTGAGCGTGGACATGTCGAACCAGCCTTCCTTCTCTTTTCGCCGGGCGATCTCAGCGCCGCAATCAGTGATCAGGCCATCAATCAGCGTGACATGGGCGCCCAGTTCGCGGCACTCGATGATGTTCGCACGCGGCGTGTCGCGCGGCATGAAGATGTGCGCCTCCAAGCCGGCCCTAGCAGCATACGCAGCGAGCGCGCCACCAGCATTGCCCGCACTGGGGACGGCGAGTTTCGTCGCGCCGAGATATTTTGCCATCGAAACGGCCACACTCATCCCGCGCGCCTTGAAACTTTGCGTCGGGTTGAGTGATTCGTCCTTGATCCAGAGATCAACATCGGTCGCAAACTTCTTCGCGCGTAATAGTGGCGTTCCGCCTTCGCCAAACGAAATCGGTTCAACGCCATCGGGCAGCGGCAACACTTCGCGATAACGCCACAACGATTTCTCGCGCGTGGCTAGGGTCTCGCGCTTCAGCGTTCGACTCCCCGCAGCGAGATCAACAATCGCAAAAAGCGGTTTCTGGCATTCTGCGCAAAGATTTTGCAGCCGCGACCAGTCGTGCTGACGGCCACACGCGCTGCATTCAAGATGCGTCAGAAACATTGCACAATGGAGCGTACATGTGGCGTAGCGGCTAATAGGCGCTGTAGTGTGCGATCTCCTCAGCGCAGCGGGAGTTCGCGCTGTGACCGGAGAATCCGCTGAGGACAGCGGAAGCTACAGCGCATTTGCGCCCTGTGTTAGATTGAGCCGATGAATTTGATGATGCTGACTGAAATCCGCCGGGCGGCCCAGAGCGGCGCGGTGTCGGCACATGTGCACGTGCAGGTGGAAAGCGTGGCGCCGAGGCTCACGCGCGAACAACAGCCGTACTGCGAGCTTACCCTCGCGGATGCCTGTGACCGCATGACCCTGCGCGTGTGGAGCGATCATCCCGCATATAAAACTTGCAGCGCATTAACCAATCAGGATTTTATCGAGCTAACCGCAGAATTTTATCAATCACAATACGGACTGGATGCGCGCAAATGGACGGTGCGCCCCCTCACCGAGCAGGAAAAAAATGAACTCTTGCAAGGTCCCGCGGATTTGCGCGCCAAGCAGGCGGCAGACTGGGAATTCATCACGGAAACCATCCAGAGAATTCTCGACCCGCGCCTGAGCGGATTGTGCGAAGCGTTCCTGAAAGAATGGGGCGACCGATTTCGTCGCACCGCGGCGGCACGCAACTATCATCACGCCCGCCGAGGCGGATTGGTCGAGCACACGGCGCAAATGATGCGGGTCGCAAAGGAAATCGCGCCGCTTTACCCGCAATTGAATCTTGATCTCTTGATTGCCGGGATTCTCTTTCACGATTCCGGAAAACTTTGGGAGAACGCGCTGCCAGAGAACGGGTTCGTCATGAATTATGATGAGCGCGGCGAATTGGTAGGGCACATTTCAATCGGGCTCGAGTTGGTCAATGCTTTGTGGCGAAAATTGAGCGCGGAAAATGCGGAGGCATGGGAGAATCTGGCGCCGGCGTCGGAAGATGTTCGGCTGCACCTTTTGCACCTAATCGGCGCACACCACGGCGAGATGGAATTTGGTTCGCCGGTCGCGCCGAAAACGCCGGAGGCAATGGCGCTGCATTACATCGACAATCTCGATGCGCGTCTCGAAA
>QHOF01000298.1:0-3641 GCA_003219335.1 Verrucomicrobiota bacterium
GTTGGACGGAGCACTTGGTTGATTCTCTGCAGCCTCGATTTTCTGGAAGGCCGGGTGCGCGGTAATACCAACCAGACTACCGAATCCCCTGCTAACGCCGATGCCAGCGAGTAGAAGGGCTAGACTGATAATTCCAACCGCACAAATCGGTGGTGTTTTCTCTTTGTTTGAGTGTTTCCGAACACTCCAGCTTTCCAGATCTACTGAAACTTGATGAGACCTGCGGTTTCTCAGCATTCGGATCGTCTCCATTTTTTCTGTGGTACTGATACCCGTTGGGGCGCTCGAAAACAATTCTCTCCCTGGTTTGGCAGATTACCGGGTATACCATAACAATGGCTCCACGGTTGCCCGCCGTAGGACCGCACGAGTGTTTTAGTAGTGACTTATAAATTTACTACTTCTCTAGAATTCAGTTCAATCCTGCGATTGAGCGTCCACCAGGCGGACCGCTACAGACTATTTGATGATCTTATCCGCTCGTGCCAAGACGTTCGGCGAAATCGTGAGGCCGATCTGCTTTGCGGTCTTGAGGTTGATTACAAACTCGAACTTCGTCGGCTGCTCCACGGGCAGGTCGCCCGGCTTAGCGCCTTTCAGTATCTTGTCAACGAAGATTGCAGCGCGCCGGTCGTTATCAAAGACGTCCGGTCCATAGCTCATGAGACCTCCAGCATCCACCCACGCCTTACTGCTGTGCATCGCAGGAAGTCGGCCTTTTGCTGAGAGCTCCAGGATTCGCTTTTGGTGAACACCGATGATAGGAGGCGGCAAGGTGATAAGAGAGTCAGCCAGCTCCCTCCTCATTGCTGAGAATGCACTTTCGACATCGGTGGCCACTCGGACTTCCAGCGCTTGAACCTTGAGCCCCAAGAACTGGGCTGCTGTCTGCGTTTCCTTGAGCGACTGCCGTAGCTGCGGGTCATAGAGGACGGCCACGCGGGCGATCCGCGGAAATGCCTCTTTGAGCAACTCCAGCCTTTTCCCGCCTAACTCCAGGGCAAGAATCGTCAAACCGGTGATGTTGCCACCTGGTCGGGCAAGGCTGGTAACGAGCCCATATGCAACCGGGTCTCCCGCGGTTGGAAAGACGATGGGGATTGTGGTGGTTGCTTGCTTTGCAGCCAGGATCGCCTGCGTAGCCGACGCGACGATAACGTCCACGTTTAGACGGACCAGTTCAGTCGCCAGCTCAGGAAGAAGATCAGCTTTGCCTTTGGCAAATCGCCACTCAATCACAATGTTCTGCCCATCAACGTAGCCGAGTTCTCGCAAACTTTGCCGAAATGCCTCTTCACGAGGCTGGATTCCGAGACCAAGCGCCAGATAACCTATGCGGTGAATTTTCTTCGCCTGCTGCGCCTCGGCGGAAAAGCAAAGCGCGAAGAGCAGAGCGCCAAGCGTAAGACCAATGAATTTTTTTCTCATGAATTTCCTGCAGTGTTTTTGCTGCTCTTTGCTATTTAATGACTTTATCTGCCCGCGCGAGCACCGTCGGTGGAATCGTCAGCCCTATCTGCTTTGCGGCTTTCAGATTGATGATAAACTCAAATTTCGTCGGCTGCTCGACGGGTAGTTCGGCGGGCTTTGTTCCCTTCAGAATCTTGTCCACGTAGACGGCGGCACGCCGGTATAAATTAGCCAAGTTCGGCCCGTAAGACATGAGACCGCCAGCGTCCACATAGTCGCTTTGAGTATACATGGTAGGAAGCCGACTTTTTGCCGTCGAGTCCACAATCCGCGCTAGGTAAGCACTGGCGATAACGTTCCTTAGCACGATAAGACCGCCAGCGCGTTCTTTCTTAATAGCCGAGAATGCTGGCTCGAAATCATCGGGACCGTGAACTTCTGCGGATTGAAGTGTAATTTGCAATGCCCGAGCTGCGACCTTAATCTCTCCCAGCGAGAGTGCGTTGCCAGCGTTAGCCGGATCCCAGAGGACCGCCACACGGGAGACTTTAGGAAATGCTTCCTTGAGTAGCTCCAAAAGTTTCCCCGCAAACTCTCCGCTAACGTTTGTTAGCCCCGTTATATTCCCGCCAGGCCGAGCTAAGCTCGCGACCAACCCCGTTCCTACAGGGTCGACAGTATTTACCATGACGATGGGGACTGTTTGGGTAGCATTCTTGGCAGCTTGGGTTGCTGGAGTGCCACCGGTAAGGATGACGTCTACCTTGAGACTCACTAGTTCCGCTGCGAGGTTTGCAAACCGTTCATTCACGCCCTCAGCATAACGGTACTCAATGATGATGTTCTTCCCCTCAACATAACCGAGATCCCGCAACCCTTGCCGGAACGCCTCGGCAGGGGCCGACCCGGGAGTGGTAGCACCTAGATAACCTATCCGCGAGACTTTCGCCTGCTGCGCCTCGGCGAGATCAACTGCAGTTAAGATGAGGAGTAAGAAGGCGATGACTTTGTAACGCATGCCCGCTCTTTTACTGCTGTTCGTTGCCGGATGTCCAGGAGTTTCTATTGTCCGCGAGACTGTGTCGCAAGAGGCTGATTGAGCAACCACGGAGCCTCACTCCCGCCTGCGCCAGTCGCTTGTTGATGATCGGCAAAGCCCCCTCTTTTTTTCAGTTTGCGAAGGCCGATCTGATGTAATATTCGATCACAAAGCAGGGCAATAGGAGGTAAAAAAATGGACCCTCCAGAAATGATCATGGTTGACTGCAAAACGTTCGAGGAGCTAGTGCAGGCTTTGGGTGAATTGGTGGATTATTCGCGGTGGGTCATTGCACGCCAGGACGTGGAGGCCTCCCACAAACTAAGGCCGATCGTAAAACGAATGATCTACCTCTTGGTCGCGATCACGGAAGGAAAGGTACCGGAGGCTGGTACTGTGATTGAGATTCTTGACCGAGTCGACGACGAGGTTGAGGGGCACCTCGCGCATGCAAAGTCACCAGAGGAAGAAGCCGCGCTTCTCCATGAGTACGGCAGATTCTTGGATACAGTTCAAGAGCTAATGCAAAAACATTCGGGTAACAAAAAGGGCCTCTAAGGTGTTTCCCCAGAGGCGCAGAGACGGCCTGTTTAGTCGAAAACTTAGTGCTTATCGGACAGTTTCGCTAAAATCTCGATCTTCTTTTGTACTCCTTCTTCGATCGCTTTAAGCAGATCAGGAATTCTTTTGCAGCCGCAATCCGGAGATACGTACTAGTATGCGAGCCTCAATGAACAGACCGCTGACCCCTACAGCCACACCTCCGTCAAGAATGCTTATACCTTAAAGCTCTCGTGTCCTGTCACCTGCAAATCCCTATAATTTCTCCCAATCTTAAGTCTTCTGGGGAAAAGGCAAGAAAAAATCAGCTTGACGGCTTGCCCCGTATAGAGGGAGAATCGGCGCTGCTCGAAGATAACTACAAGCGTAGACGCCTTGGGATTATAGAGGGAGCGTGAAAAGAGATATTGATGAAAACCGCTTTATTGATCGCCCTTTTACTTGCGAGCAATTCGTTTGCCCAACAGAAAGAACAACCACAACCGGGGCGGTATCAGATTATTAGCGCCGAAGATGTGGCGTTTAAACGCACCTTCCTCCTCGATACCTGGACCGGGAAAACTTGGAGATTCGATGCCTCAACCTGGGTTCCGATTAATCGGTTGGAAACCCCCGAGCAGGTTAAAGCCTT
>QHOF01000298.1:3756-12716 GCA_003219335.1 Verrucomicrobiota bacterium
GGCCGTGAATCAGCGTCCAGCGCAATTCGTAACCGCACGCAGCGCAAAACCCGTTGACCGGTTGCGTATTGGTCTTTGGACCACTATTCTCCCGACGGGCGGCGACTTGCGGCGGAAAGAGACCACCGACATGGCCGCCCAACTCCATGTCGTATGGCCGCGGTTTCCCGAACTACTGCGCTCGCGCATTATCGGGTATGTCTGGGACGCGACGACCCCGGTGGCAACGATCGCCAAGAGCCAGAAGACCGGGACGGTCACGTTTGTGGTGATGCGGTCGGGATCAGAAGACCTCGGCAAGTGGCTGACCGAACGCCACAACGTCGCCGAGGACTATGCGAAGATATTCGGCGAATTCCCCGATGATCCCCGGGCCATCACGATTTCGATCGACTCGAATGACACCCACTCGGTGGCCGAATCATTTATGGGGCCGATCGTTTTCCGCGCGCCGTGAGAAGTGTCTCCCGCCGCGTTTACGATCCAGTTGAGAGATTTTCTGGCGCACGGGAAACACGAGACGTATGCATATGACGTCGATGTGTCGGAAGGGGGACAACCAACCGAAAGCAGATCGTGGAGCTTGGTGTCAAAAACCGGTTGCCGCAACCTACCCCCAAATCACCTATGCAAACGCTGGTGGCCTGATGTCTTATGCAGCGAACGAAATTGAGATGTTCCGGCGCGCTGCAACTTACGTCGACAAAATCCTGAAAGGCAGAAGACCCGCCGACCTGCCAGTCGAGCAGCCGACGAAGTTCGAGCTGTGATCAACCTGAAAGCCACGAACCAGATCGGCGTGACGATCCCACCGACCGTGCTAGCGAGATCGGATAAAGTGATCAAGTGATAGTAGACCAAGCCAAGCGGCGATGGCAGGATTGAATTGAATCTCTAACCATTGAAAGTGAAGGCGTTTCGACTCGCATTCTCAGTCCTGGATACATTTTTTGAGACTTGTGAAGAGATCGAAGCTACTCGTTGAGCCCGAGCCAACTCGGTTTGGTTTGATCAACGCCTTTACGAACGCTGCGCAAAGACACTCGCGCCCCTCCAGGAATCGAGATGGAGCGGTTTGCGGGGACGCTGCTGGAAGCCCCTCTATAGTGAAAGCAGTTATAGTTCTTTGTTTAGTTATGAGCCAAGCAAAAAAGCTTGGCTTTTTATTTTCACAAACTCCATCCCTCCTCCTGTTGCTGGCCGTCAAAACGTTTGATAAACGATCTCGGTGGACATTAGTTCTAGCCGAGGGTTAAAGATGAAGATCAAGAACAACTTAAAAGAAATCCGTGAGGCTCAGATGTTAGGCAAGACTGAACTCGCCAAACTTGCCGGGGTTTCCCCGTTGACGATTGACCGGATTGAAAGGGGCATGCCTTGCCGAATCAAGAGTCAGCGTCAAATCGTCTTCGACTGAACGCCCCGACATGGGGATCGTTTCGCTCGTATTGATCCGGATAGGTGATTGCGGAGTATACTTCTAAAGAGGAGAACCGAAGTGAAGATCAGGAAGATTCTAGCGATCGCCATGAGTTCAATTTTCGCTACGTCCCTGGTTCTTTTTTCAATAGGGCTTGCCAGCGAGAAAGAAGAGAAAGAGAGGCACCGTCGTGAGGAGAAAGAGGAAGGGCAGAAGCGTGAGGAGCATGGCCTACGTAAGATTCAACATATCGTTTATATCATCAAAGAAAACCGCACCTTTGACAATTACTTTGGCAAATTTCCCGGTGCCGAGGGCGCGACCTCTGGCACCATCTCGACGGGCAAAGTAATCCCCCTTGGTCAGGCTCCTGACAGGACCCCACGCGACATCGCCCATTCCTTTCAGGCCGCCCTCACGGCTATGGATGGCGGTAAGATGGACAAGTTCGACCTGATCGGAGGCGGCAACCAGAACGGCGATTTTCTAGCGTATACCCAATACACTGAAGCTGACATTCCAAACTATTTTGCTTATGCGAGCCATTTTGTTTTGGCCGACCATATGTTTTCATCGCTTCATGGCCCGAGCTTCCCTAACCATCTCTATACGGTTGGGGCACAATCTGGAGGAGCAATCAACAATCCAACCAGCAGCGGTGTATGGGGGTGTGATGCGCCGAATACCTCAAGCGTTCAGGTGATGGACAATGTTGGCAACATCACGCGCCAATTCCCCTGCTTCGACTTTCAAACTATCGCTGATACCTTGGAAGCCCGTGGCCTGACGTGGAAATATTATTCCCCTATGAAGGGGGAGTCTGGATACATATGGTCGGCCTTGGACGCAATCGACCATATTCGAAACACCTCGCTGTGGACCGACCATGTTGTGCCCACAGCTCAATTTGTTGACGATGCCACGAACGGGCGGTTACCCGCCGTGAGTTGGCTGGTTGTCAGTGCGGATAAAACCGAACACCCGCCCGCCAGCGTGTGCGTCGGTGCAAACTGGACTGTGCAGCAACTGAACGCGATGATGCAAGGACCCGATTGGAAATCGACGGCGGTCTTTCTGACTTGGGACGATTTCGGTGGATTCTACGATCACGTGCCGCCTCCACAGGTTGACAATTTTGGGTTTGGTCCGCGCGTGCCACTCTTGATTGTTTCTCCTTATGCAAAACAAGGATTCATCTCCCACACGTTTTACGAGTTCTCCTCAGTCCTGAAGTTCATAGAGGAACGCTTTGGTTTGCCGCCGCTCACCGACCGTGACTCCGAGGCAAATGATATGCTGGATAGTTTCGATTTCGATCAGCGCCCCCTGCCGCCGTTGATATTGGAGCAGCGCCAGTGCCCGTGACTTGCCTGGCTGCGTCATCGTCGGAAACGAATCGGATGGCACAAGGATTCTCAATCCTGTGAGCATTCTGTCCTCGAACCGCATTTAAAGTTGTCAAACGGAACACAAGGAGAATTCAGTTCAATCCTGGCATCGCCGCTTTTTTCTGCCATCACTTGATCAGCCTATTCGCTCGGGCGAGCACCTCAGGTGGAATCGTCACGCCTATCTGCTTCGCCGTCTTGAGATTGATCACAAACTCGAACTTCTTCGGCTGCTCCACCGGCAGCTCGGCGGGCTTGGCGCCTTTCAGGATCTTGTCCACGTAGATGGCTACGCGCCGGTAGCTGTCCGCGAGGTCCGCCCCGTAGGACATAAGCCCACCGGCATCTACAAATTGCCTGTTGAAATATATCGACGGTAGCCGGCTCTTTGATGCAAAGCCCACAATCCGTTTTTGGTTAGCATTTGTGAGCGGGCTGCCCGCCACGTAGAGTCCATCCGGGCGCTCCTTAGTCAGCATAGCGAATACCCTGTCAAAACCGTCTGCAGCTCGAACCTCCCAAAGCCGAATCGTCAACTTCAGCGCACGCGCCGCAACTGGAAGATCCTCGTTTACTTCGAGAACATTGGCCGGAGTAGCAGGTTCGTAAAGGACCGCAACACGGGTAACTTTGGGAACGGCTTCTTTGAGCAGCTCCAGCCGCTTGGCACTCAATTTTCCCGTAAGACTTGTCAGGCCGGTGACATTGCCGCCGGGACGGGCGAGACTTTCAATGAGGCCTGCCTCGACAGGATCGTTTCCAGCGCCCACCATGACGATAGGAATTGTCTTGGTCGCATTCTTGGCCGCCTCGATCCACAGGATCCCTCCTGCCACCAGGATGATATCGAGCTTGAGACGCACCAACTCCGCCGCAAGCTCGGATACGCGATCGGCCTTCCCCTCCGAATACCGGTACTCGATGGCGATGTTCTGTCCTTCTATGTAGCCGAGCTCGCGAAGTGCCAGGCGAATCCCCTCGGCACGGGTCGACTCAGTAGCTGGATCGACCGACGAGAGATATCCGATTCGCAAAACTTTCCTCGGCTGCTGCGCCTCGGCGGAAACGCTAAGCACAAAATGAAAGAAGATCTTCCTCATAAGTTTCGTCCGGCGTGTTTAGCGCTCCCTGCTCCCCGCTCCTTGCTCTCTGCTACTTAATAACCTTGTCCGCCCGATACAGCACCGACTGCGGGATTGTCAGACCGATCTGCTTGGCCGCTTTCAGATTGATGACCAACTCAAACTTTGTCGGCTGCTCGACCGGAAGGTCGGCCGGCTTTCTGCCTTTCAAAATCTTGTCCACATACGTAGCGGCGCGTCGGTACAAGTCAACAACGCTCACGCCGTAGCTCATAAGCCCTCCCTCTTCCACATACTCCGGCTGTCCGTACATCGCCGGCAACCGGTTTTTTACCGCGAGGTCTGCAATCTGTTTTCGCTGAGAAATAAGGACCGGGGCTCCAAGCACGAGGACTGCGTCGGCGTGTCCCTTGCTTGCCTGTCGGAATGCACTCTCAATATCCTTGGGACCTAGTATGTCTAGGTATTGAAGCGGTACCTTGAACGCCTTTGCGGCGGGTTCTGTCTCTTTTAACGCTTGTGCGTTGCCCGGGGTGGTCGAATCCCCGAAGACGGCCACGCGGGAGAGCTTGGGAATTACTTCTTTCAGCAGTTCCAGGCGTTTTCCGCTTAGCTCCGGGACTAGGGTAGACAATCCGGTCATGTTCCCGCCCGGACGCGCAAGGCTGGCGACGAACCCACTGCCCACAGAATCATTAACTTGCGCCATGACAATGGGAATCGTGGTTGTTACTTCCTTCGCAGCGCCGCTTGATGTCGAACCTCCTGCGACGATGACGTCCACGTCGAGACGCACAAGTTCGGCCGCAAGATCGGGCAGTCGATCGAATTTCCCATCGGCCCATCGCCACTCAATGACAATGTTTTTCCCCTCCACGTATCCAAGCTCGCGCATGCCCTGCCGGAAACTCTCGATGCGAGTAGATTCGACGGAAAGGGAGGTACCACCTAGGAATCCTATCCGGGGGACTTTCGTTGACTGTTGCGCCTCGGCTACCACTGCAACAGCAAGCAGAACCGCGACGACCAGGATTGATAAGACAGCAGCTCTCTTCATTGCCCACCTCGTTCTGGAGTAGACTTATTATGCAGACGGAAATTGCGAAAACGATTATTTACGGCAGAAAGAAAACCGGATTCTTCAAGGGGGGAAAGGCTAATTTCGTCGCAGGATTGAACTGAACGGATAGGTTTTAACCTGAATGCGAGCCAAGAGCGATTGGGTGACAGCAGTTGCAGTCAGACGCATTCAGGATAAAATCCGTTGGACTAAAGCGTTGGGTAAAGCAGTAACGGTTGTCTATGGGGATTGTACGGGGGACATTGGGCAAAGCAGACATAACGGCACGATTGGTCATGAGAACACCGGGCCGTCGTTGACGCAACGATTGGTTGGGACCGGGTAGCGAAACTCAATAGGGAGTCGGCCAACAAGACGTGACGTAATGAAACCGGTCGCACCGATGCGTGGGCTCTGGTAGAGAGGGGCGCAACTGCACGGTCTTTTGTTCGTTGCTCGATCATCACGAGGAATCCCAAGCAACGATGGGCAGGTCGGCAAGAAAGACCAGAGTTCCCTTTTGGCATAGAGGGCATCGAGTGATATCGATGCCGGTGAGTTGGAGCATCATCTCGTGGACAGATTTTGAAGGGAGCTTGGGCAGAGCGGGATTGACTTCTAAGAGTTGACGGCAGATTGAGAGAAGGTTTTTGGATCGGTTGGCCAAAAAACCGAAGTGACGCACACGCACGAAGCCTTTGGGGATAACGTGGAGCAGGAAGCGGCGGATGAATTCGTGGGCATCGAGGGTCATGGTCTTTTTTCGGTTCTGATCTTTTCGATCCCGGTAACTAAAGGTGACTTCTCCGTTACGGGCTGAGAGAATTCGATCATTGGACAGCACCACGCGGTGGGTGTAGCGGCCGAGATAGTCGAGGACATGGACGGGAGATCCGAAAGGCTTTTTGGCATAGACGACCCAGGGTTTATTTCGTAACGCGTTGATGAGGAGCTGGAAGGCCGCAGGGTTAGCCAGGGAAGCAGTTTGACCTACAAAGAGGAGCTTGTTTTGACCGAAAGCCTTTTTAAGCAAGTCGAGGAACTTGCCGCAAAAGACAACGCTTAGGGCTTTAACCGGGAACAGAAAGTTTTTGCGGGCAGGAGTCCAGCGCTTTTGATCGAAGGACAGAGCTCCAGCGGGGACCAGACAATGGAGATGAAAATGATCTAACAGGGTCTGGTCCCAGGTATGGAGCACCGTGATGAAACCGATTTGTCCGCTGAGATGCGTGTGGCCAAAATCAACGAGCGTTTCGCCGACGGCTTTAAAGAGATGACTTAACAGAATCTTTTTGTTGGTCAGTATCAGCCCGTTGAGTTCGTGAGGCAAGGTGAACACAAGATGGAAGTATTCCACCGGCAAGATTTCTGACTTTTGTTTGTCGAGCCATTTTACCTTGGCCAGCGATTGACACTTGGGGCAGTGGCGATTACGGCAGGAGTTATAGACAGGTCGCTCAAAGCCACAGGAGTCACAGTGCTCGATGTGACCGCCCAGGGCCGCTGTGCGGCAGCGCGCCACAGCCTCGATGACTTTGAGATGCGAAACCGGCAACGGATGGTTGCGGCGATAGAACTCGCCATGGGCGCGAAAGATATCGGCCAATTCAACGCCGCCTCTTGCCGCTGCCAGCCGCTGACAGGCGGCCAGCATGGCTTAGGCCATCTATAAGTGGAGCCTGTCGAGAGGACTCACGGCAGAGTCCACGTTTTGTGGCCGTAGCCTGAGATAGCGCTGGGTGGAAAGAATGGAGGTGTGGCCCATCAAAAACTGGATGCTCCGCAAGTCTACACCGGCCTCCAGAAGATGCGTTGCAAAGCACGCCCGAAGGCTGTGAATGCCACGGCCTTTTTTGAGCCCCGCTCTTTTCTTCGCTGAGCGGAAGATGTGCCACGCTTCACCTCGGCTCAAGGGACCGTTCTTGGCTCGGTTGGGGAAAAGCCAGACCGAAGGTCGGTAGCGTTTCCAATACTGGCGCAGCTCCGTGAGCAGGTTCTGAGAAAGGATGGCATAGCGGTCCTTCCCGCCTTTACCCCGTTTCACACGAAGGGTCACGATGTCTGTGATCTTGAGATTCACTAACTCGCTGACTCTGAGTCCTGCCGCATAGGCGGTCATCAGTAAAACACGTTGCTTGAGACCTCGGGCTGCGCCGATCAATCGCACGACCTCCTCGGGACTGAACACCTCGGGCAGCAGGGAAGGTTTCTTCCGCGGAGGGATAAACAGCTTGGTCTCATCCCACCCCAGGGTCTCATTGTAGAAAAACCGTAACCCCGAACAGTATCCGGTCAGACTATTCGGCGATAACTTGCGTTCCACCGTGAGATGCACAAGAAAAGCTCGGATGTCCTCCTTGCTCAGTTGATCCGGTGATTTGTTGTGATATCTGGCCAGTCTGCTTACCGCGTAGACGTAGGACTGCTGTGTGGCGAGAGAAAAGTTTCTAAGCTTCATCTCCTCGATCATTCGGTCACGTAAAACTCCCATAAAGGCCTCCTTGAATGAATTTGATTCAAGGAGGCTATCACTGCGCACAGGCAAAGAGTCAAAGGAAAGATCGATGAGAAATGAACCGTGGGAAGACTACCGAAAGCGCATCGATGGAACCGGCCTCTCACCACCACCGCGAAGCGGTTTAGTCCAACGACGCTTTGGCTGAATTACGAAAATGGACAGTAGGAGAATTCAATTCAGTTTAGTCTAGATATAGACCAAGAACAGCAGTCACGGGCAGTGTTCAAAATCTCGCTCACACAGATCGTGAGAACCACTTAGTTTTGCTAGGCTCCGCGCTGCGGTTGGGCGGCTCCCAATAGTGTCTTCATCCGGTTATCCAGATCACCAGACTGAGCGAGAGCATCATCGAGTTTGCACAGAAGGCATTAGAGCACGAAGAATTGGAAAAACGCATTGAAGCCCTGGAAGCCAGACTTAGTCAGCGAGAAGGAAATTAGAAATGAACAATCTCGAAAGGCGAATCGAACGGCTGGAGGCAAAATTTGGCGTGAAGCACGAGCCGCGAGTCATTGTCGTCACTATCAACCCTGACGATCTTCCCGAAAGCGACTTTGCTGTAGACCTTCGCTGTGGCGGTCTATGGGCGTATGCGGGACGTGGCGGCCCGTTCACCGAAGAAGAGATTCGAGGGCTCAGAGCAAAATATGAAAGGGTACAAAATTAACGGACTCGAACGGAGACTGGAACGGCTGGAGCAACAGATCGGAGCCAAGCACGGGCCGCGGCTAATCTACCTGATGCCGAACCTTGAGGAAGGCGTAGGTGACGAAACTCTATACAACATAAAGATTTCATCCGACGTGTGGGCGCATGTCTTCGGCGCACCGCTTACCGATAAAGAGATTCGGTGCTTCAAAGAAAAATTTATCGAGGAAAGGCACCGTGTCAAGAGCTGACTAAACGCTCTATTACGTATCCTCTTTTTGGTGGTCTTTTCGATTTCGATAAAAAGTTGCTCTGTGGAACCGTCGCGAGCCGAAGCCTCGTTTGTAGTTTTCTCTGTGCCAGGATTGAACGGCCAATTCGTCTCGGATTTTCGGCAAGCAGGTTGAGCATAGCTTTGAGAGGCTAACATCCGCACCCTCCGCCTTGCTCCCAAGGTCGATCCGGATGGTCTTCACAAACCCATCCGTTGAGACAGGAACATTGGCTTACGGCTCTTTTCTTCCTCTTGGCCATCCAAAGTACTCTAGCAATTCGTTTGGCGCGTCTCTAGACTAAGTGGGTGCAGCTAAATGATTTCCACCCAGCGAAGGTCCGGTTTATCGAGCCGACGTACGCGACGAAGCGTTGCGGAGGCTGCCGAGGGTGGACGAGTGGTTCTTTGAAATCAAGGAGGCTCCCATGAAAACCGTTTGTTACATTGCGGCCGCGGCCCTGCTTATGTGCTTTTATAGCATCGCGTACTCCGACTAGAAATTTATGGCTAATTGCGCGTCCCTGGTTACTACGTCGGGATTCCAGCCAGAGAAGGTGCTCGACGTGACAT
>QHOF01000286.1:0-1716 GCA_003219335.1 Verrucomicrobiota bacterium
TGACCAACCAAATGTCTAGTTTGTTGAAGACGTGGATCAACCTTCCGTCTGAAACAAGCTGACGGCGAAGTCCCATTTAGAGTAAAGGGAGATGATAGCAAGGATAACTCGGTTCGATTAACCATGTTTCCTCAGAATCAGTAGAGGACAGACAGAAAGGGGATGTCAAATGTCTATCCAAGAGAACATAAGACTTGACGACGAAATGCGGGCGGCCTGGAATTCCCACGACATCGAGAAATTTCTGGCTATTTGCGACGATAACATCATCTGGCATGATGTGGCCAGCCCACAACCCTACCGAGGGAAAAAAGGTGCGCGTCAGTTCATCCAAGGCTGGATTACTGCATTGCCGGACCTCAACTATCAGGAGAAGAACCGCCTTGTCACCGAGGATGCGGTTGCGGTTGAGTTCGAATTCAGTGGCACCAACAGCGGTCGGATTCAGATCGCCCCCGGTGCCGGTGCCATTGCCGCCACCGGCAAGAAAGTCACTGCCGCCAAAGGCACCTATTTTGGACGCACTCGCGGTGGCAAATGGGTTGAGTTCAGCTCCTACCCGGATGTCGCCGGGCTCATGATGCAGTTAGGGCTGATGCCTAAGCCAGGAGGGACAGCCGCAGCAAAAAGCAACTGAAGCAGGAAAGGGAGCACAGGAGCGGGCGAACTCTGCTCTCCCTGTGGTCGCTTGTCTCTGGGGTGAGTTAACACGAAGGTTCACGGCTTTCACCCTAAACAGCAGCGCGCACCCGGTTACTTGTCTCTTGATTAGAGAAGTCATTTTTCCGACTCCTCCACGATGCCGCCTCACCCATCGGCTGGAGCGGACACTCGAACTGCTGCGCTAGGTGATAAGCAAATTTCATTGCCGCTCAGCCGAAGCGTTAGGTCAAGGATGCTTAAAGGTCGTTAGATGGAGATATTATGCCTATTTGGGAACTAAGCCCCACTGATCAGAAGTCTGATCATTGGAGAGCGAGCAATTATAGAGGGCGTGTTGTGGTGCGGGCCGCAAGCGAGGATAAGGCTCGTGACTTGGCGACTTCTAAGTTTCATGTTGCGTCGAGGCGTGTTCCAGACGGAGATACTCCACTCAGTCCATGGAGACAATCCGATTTAGTGGCGTGTAAGCGTCTGAACGACTCAGCGTATAACGAGACTGGTCCAGAAGAAGTTCTTGAACCGAAATCCTAACTCGGCGCCTTCCTAGCCGAGCTGTTTTTGTCGGGATTGTGCAAAAGCTCAAAAGGCTCGATTCAGAAGAATGTTGATAGCTTGCAGGTCGTGAATCGTGAAAGTCGAAAACCAAGAATAGGATGAAGCCCGACCCTGAGGCCCTCCCCTAAGGAACTAAAACGGCTCAGGCAAGGCATAGTTTGACATTCGTTATGTGTCGGTTTCTCTCTCCTAGGGCCATTCTTTTGTTTGGCGTAGCATTGATAGGGGTTGGCTGTTCAGAGCCGGTTTCGCGCCACGCCGCGCAGACAAGTTTACCTAAAAGGTGCACTTATATCTCATCTATCAGTTTTGGACGTGACACCAGCCTTCAGGACTGTATAACGCTAGCGAACTTGGGGGACACAGAAGCGGCAGTCATGCTTGGCGACTATTATTCACGTTCTTCTAGCGGCGGCACAAGGGAAGCTATTTATTGGTACGGCAAAGCAGCGGACTTAGGAAACGTGAAGGCTATGCGGAAGGTATTCGATGCATATT
>QHOF01000286.1:1756-6546 GCA_003219335.1 Verrucomicrobiota bacterium
CGGACGAATACCTTTTGAAGGCTGCGGAAAACGGTGCGGAGTGGGCACAGCTTGTTCTGGCAAGGCGCATCGAGAAGACAGAACCGCAAAAAGCCATGGAGCTTTACCTCAAAGCAGCCAGAATCGATAACTGCCACGCACAGCGTAGGCTGGCTCAAGCATACTTCCAAGGCGACATCACCGAAAAGAATCCAACTCAGGCCTATTTCTGGTTTCTCCTTGCACGAGTCGGGCTAGCTTCCTTGAGAAAATCTGACCATCACCCACTCGCAAGAGCAACCAATGAGCCCCTTTCAAGCGATGAACTGTGCGTAGGGGCCGTCGCGCTAAACTCCGGAATTGAGTCGGCCCTCCCCGAGGAATTTGCCCGGATCGCGCAAGATGCAGCTACGAATTGGAGGAAAGGTCGCCAAGAAGACATCCTTCCTCTACCAACTGGCACCGAAGTGGCACGTCCCTCCACACAACCTGGCCGTCAGGATGATCCGTCAGAACGTTCCTCTAGGCCAACTGAATCACCACGTACCCTTGACCTACCTAGGACACCAGGTCCAGTGAGAAGAGAGCCACCGCCCACGCCGCGCGTTGCAAGTTTGCCTAAATGGGCACCGCTTCGCTTCAGCGAACAACCTTCAACGCGCAATAACCCCAAGGGACGTACTGAGCTTTTTAAACTCATTTCCCAGTCGGTATGGGTTGTTGTTGCGGCGCGAACTACGAGTGATCTACAGCGGGGTGCCGACATTGCCCAGGGGTCGGCTGTAGCTGTAACGAAAAACCAACTATTCACGAACTGCCATGTTATAGAGGGTCGGCCACTGGTCTGGATAAAACAAGCCAAAAAACTAACGCGCGCGAACGTCATCGCTGGAGATTCGCCGACCGACCGGTGCATTTTATCTGTCGAGCAGGAAAGCCTTGATCCGGTCCAGGGCATTCGGAAATATGAGAACCTTATGGTGGGTGAGGAGGTTTACACAATCGGCTCGCCCAGCGGACTAGAGAGGACGTTAGGCCAAGGAATAATTTCGGGACTGCGCCAACTCGATACGCAACGTCTTATACAAACGACAGCGCCCATTTCGCCAGGTTCCTCGGGTGGTGGGCTTTTTGATCAGTCAGGAAACCTCATAGGTATTACCACGTTCATGGTCAGCGAAGGTCAGAGTTTGAACTTTGCAATCGCCACAGAAGATTACTTTCAAGACAAATATCAACCTGAAGCGCTCAGAGAATCCGGTCTACTCACCGAAGAAGGGAAAGCGGACATTCTGAATTTTTAGGCCTAACCTTCTGCTTCAGACCGACGCGGAATACGCGCGGCTGAGCAGGACGGTTAGATGTTATGATGAAGTCCCTCCGCTACCCCGGTGAAGGAAGCACGCTTGATATAAAGAACTACCCAGGCGTGGTGGCGTTAAAACGAATTGACGATCCCATAGCTCGTCAGCTTCAAGCTCTTGCGCTCCATTTTTACGATCTCGGCTTCTGTCACGATGCTCTTGTGGAGGTAGCCAAGCAGCTACATCGGTCGAAACCTCGGTCGAAAGTGCGAAGGAGAAAGTGCTTTCTCGCGGAGGCATTGTGGATTTCCTCAATCGCGCGTTACTTCAAGTGTTTTGGCGGGAACCGGTCTCGTATCAAGCTGTCGCCGAGCAAAGTGCTGAAAGATTGCGAGGATGCGGAGCGCGATTTTTGCTACTTCCAGGCTCTCCGCAACAAGCACATCGTCCACGACGAGAACCTGTTTTCGCAGGCGTTTACTGGCGTCGTCTTAAGGCCTCGCGCCGCCAAGCCTAAAGTGGAAGGTCTCCTCTCCGTGGCGTTCAACAAAGTCATCGTAGATGACGATGACTTGCTGCGGTTCATGGGTCTGGTCGAGCTTACGATCGCGTGGGTTGACGCCAAGCGGGATGAGCTGTCCAATAACCTTATGAAAAAGTATGAGCAATGGGAGTACGATGACCTGATAGCGCTTCCTGATATTCCGTTGACGGTGCCATCCAGGGATCAGGTCATGACGACGCGATGACGGCTAACCCGCTGTTCGACACGGACGCTCAGCCATCGGTGTGCACCCGCTGATAACGCGCTGGGTCAAGAGCGTCGTGATAGACATCACGTACGCACTAAGCTAGACGGCTCACATTTCTGGCCGAAAGAGAGGGGACAATAAATGACGACATCCGGTAGCGACTTTGACGCTGCCAAGGCAGTCGCCGAGCAACTCAAGGGTCTGGAGAAGGAGCGTCAACAGCGGATTCTTCGTTGGGTCGCGGAGAGCTTGAGTCTTGAACTCGGCATTGCCACGGCCACAGAGTGGCAAAAGGCGGAGACAACCGCGAGCAGAGGTGCCATGTCTGCGCACGAGGAGGCGCAGCTCTCACAGCGACGACCTGCAGACATCAAGACTTTCGTCGATTCAAAGAGACCGAAGAGCGACGTTCAGTTCGCTACAGTGGTCGCCTATTACTATCGCTTCGAAGCCTCTACGGAAAACCGAAAGGAGTCCATTGATGCAGCGACACTGCAGGAGGCGGCAAGGCTCGCGGGTCGTAGGCGACTATCGAAGCCACTCAAAACACTTAACAACGCGAAGACACTGGGTTATCTCGACAGTGCCGAGAGAGGGCAGTTTGGCGTCAATAGCGTCGGCGAGAATCTCGTGGCTATGACCCTCCCAGGCGCTGTTCAAGAACGTCCCGGAAAAAGGGTACGGCCAAGAAAACCTCGGAAGGCAAGACCAAAGAAACGGTGAGCATTCCTCGCGCGAGATTTTTCGATGTCTGGTAGCACCGATCCCATCGAAGCATGTTTCCATCAAGTTGAGCAGGCACGGAAGCGCGTTTCGCGACTTAAGACAAAACAGATCACGAACGTTGACGATCGTGATTATCTGCAATCAGTAGCCTACGCTTGGTTCAAGTCTCATCGACCGTTGCTTGTCGCATCTGTCGGCGAAGACGCTCTAGAAACGGTTGATGTCAAACTCAAGGCGATACTTGATGCTACGGGCCGGTCGTCGGCAAAGACGACGTACCTCGCAGCACTCAAAAACGCCAAGGACGCGATTGCTTCGCTTCGTGGGATTGCCCTTGTGCCTTCTCGTTCCCCATCCTCAGGTTCGGAGTCACCTCCTGACTTTGCCGCTCTCGCATCCGACCCCGTAATGAAGGCCATCCTTGAGCGTAGGTGGAACGAATGTCAGCGATGCATTCATGCGAGTGCTCCTCTGGCTGCCACGGTCATGATGGGAGGACTACTCGAAGCCCTTTTCGTTGCGCGAGCGAACCTGCTGGCTAACAAGTCTCCACTCTTCCATGCGAAGGCTACGCCAATAGATTCGAAGACCAAGAAACCGCTTTCTCTCCCGGAGTGGACCTTGAGGCCGTATATCGATGTGGCAGCCGAACTTGGCTGGATATCTCGTTCTGGGAAGGATGTCGCCGCGGTCCTTCGGGATTATCGAAACTATATTCACCCGGAGAAAGAGCGCGCTCACGGAGTGAACCTGAACGGTCATGACGCTGGGATGTTTTGGGAGGTGACGAAAAGTCTGACACGACAGCTCTTGTCCTCTGTAAGCACCCTGTGAGGACGCTGTGACGTCTAACCACAAGCTTGAGCCCGACGCTCGGAGCGCGGCTCAGCCATGGTGTTAGCCCTCGAAAGCAAGCAAGGGATTCAATCGAAAGTTTCAAATATCTTTGGTTAGCTTTTCCCGCTGATCTTTTTAAATAGTCCGTCTCTTTCCAACTCGTCGAGTATCCGCTCGTCCACGTACTTATCGATGTTGATATCCAGCTTGGTTCCGGGGCTGCGCTGGGCGAGCATCTCCATGACGATGCGCATACCCTCGTGCGACACGCGCGGAGGGAAAGGAAAACGTCGCGGCAAAATATTTATAGGTTTCTTCCACGACGCTGGGATCTTTTTGCTTGAGCCGCTGGTTGTATATCGTCAGAGCTTTTTGGTTGTTGGTCATGAACTGGTACGTGGCTGGGAAAGGCGGCGGCTTTGAGATCGGTCATGTGAGCGAGGGTATGGAGTCCCATGCGGGAGTGCTCTTTGGTTGTCAAGGCTGAAGGAAAATGGGTACTGGTTCGTCGCGCGAAAATTTGTAGGGGCGACCCCCCGTGGTCGCCCGAACAGAAGGGCAAGCACAGGGGCTTGCCCCTACGTTCGTCGGAAAATGTTTTGCCAGTTGACGAGGGGTGACAGGAAAGTCATATGATAACCGTATCGCAGAGTCGAAGGAGGCGTTCGGATGGAGATCAAGTCTCTTGTTGATCCAGAAGGCGGTCTCATTAATCGGCGTATCTTTGCTGACCGCGAGATCTACGAGTTGGAACGCGAGCGCCTCTTCGCCCGCTGCTGGCTCTATCTCGGCCATGAGAGCGAAGTTCCCAATCCGGGCGACTTCGTTACCGCCTATATGGGCGAAGAGCCGGTCATCTTGTGGCGCGACTCAAGCGGGCGCATCCGAGCTTTTTTGAACCTGTGCCGCCACCGCGGCAACCGTGTGTGCCGCGCGGATCGCGGCAATGCCAAGCTCTTCACCTGTTCTTACCATGGCTGGACCTATAGCAGCGACGGCAAGCTCGCGATGCTGCCAATGGCGGACGCCTTTCAGGGTCTCGACCGTGAGCAATGGGGGTTGATCCCGGTCGCTCAGATCGCCAGCTATAAAAGGTTGATCTTTGCGACCTTTGACCCCGAGGCTCCAACCTTAGTGGAGTATTTAGGCGACATGGCTTGGTATCTCGATATTCTTTTGGACCGAAGAGAAG
>QHOF01000287.1 GCA_003219335.1 Verrucomicrobiota bacterium
GATATCCGTTGCGGTCCAAACTAAGGAGCCAATCGGCGGGGTGGAGAAGGCTTGGCAGCGATTATGACTTGATTGTTGAGGAGGCAGAGGAGACGAGCGCAGCGCTTTCCCCGATCAAGGTCCGTAGCGTGCGCTCGGTGCGGACCAGGCAGTTCCTGAGGCTGATCGACACAAGGCGCGCTCTAACAACAGGGATGTCGCGGTCACCGGAAAGCCTTGCTGCAGGGCTGTTATATCATTGCCTCCCGCTTTTACTCGCTCTGTATATTTCACCCGCTTCGGTGGCAGCTTCTTTGGAGCACGAGTTTTGCTTAGGACTTCACGATCTCCTCGTAGGGCGGCTCCGGCATTCCCTTCTTCCATGTGGGGTCGCGGATCTCGAGACGGTTTCCGCTCGGATCATGAAAATAGAGCTCCCGCCCGGTGAAATAGCCCTTGGCGCGGTATTCCAGCTCGACAATGGGAATCCCATTTTCGTGAAGCGTCTTACAAGCCTGCACGAAACCTTCGGGGCTTACCGTGAAGGAATGATGCACGCGATCTTCGACGGTGGTTTTGTCCTGCGGTTTCTCCCGCTCGCATAAAAGGATATTGTGATCCCCGACATTGAAGCAGGACATCACGTTGTTGCTAAGGCGCCCGACCGCTTTGAGCCCGAGCAGCCCGCCATAAAAATCTTCGGATTCCTTTAAGTTGTTGACGGGAATCGACCAATGAGTGACGCCTTCGATTTTGAACGTTCCCATAGAACCCTCCTTACTGTTAGGCATTAGGCACTAGGCACGAGGCAATAGTCAAGAAGAGGGAACAGGCATTAGGCAACACTAATTGGCGCGAGGCGTGAGTAGGGTGGGTAAAAGGCGTTCACGGTTCGACGTTCGAGAACCTGCCTATTTGTATTGGCGGCTATTCCAGAGAGTACATTGACCGGCCTAACGCTTTATGCCGGTTTCACGGACCACTTCATCCAGCAGCCTCTCGTCGACGAGCTGGGCGGCCGGGATCGGCCGCTCGACTTTTTGCGCCGCGCGCGCGAAGTCGATCAGCAGTTGATATCCATCGACCCGAATCTTACCGTTCACGCTGAGTAACTCGCCGAGCTTATCGTAAGCCAGCGCAGCGATGTCAGGGGCCATGCCGAATTCGCGGGTAATCATCTGCGTCGTATCGGCGCGATTCTCGCGGATGTAGTTCATCGCGCGCAACGTGGCGCGCAAGAATCGCTTGATCATCTCCGGTTGTTTTTTGATTTTGTCGGCATGCGCGACCAGTGCGGTGCCAGGAACATCCACATAATCGCGAGTGGCGGCGATCTTGGTGAATCCTTCTTTCTCCGCGCGCAAACTGTGCGGCGCGCTAAGCATCGAGGCTGCCAGCGTGCCCGACTTCAACGCGGCGTATCGCTCCGGCGTGCCGCCCATATTGAGGAGAATAAAATCGCGCTCCGGCGATAGTCCGTTTTGAACGATGACTTTTCGCAGCAACGTGTCCACCAGCCCGCCGGGATTGAGCGATCCGATGGATTGTCCTTTGAGCTCGGCGAGAGTGCGGTACTTTGGTTGAGCATAGAGCGCCTGATCGACGTAGGAGTTGAGGCTCATGACGACGCGGAGCGGCGCACCGGCGACGAATGCGGTCACCGCGGTAGTCGCCCCAGTGCCGAAATCGGCGTCGCCCGTAAGCACGGCTTTGATGTCGATGCCGCCGCGCATATAGACGGCGCTCACGTCAAGGTTCTCTCTGCGAAAGAAACCGCGGCGCTGCGCCGTTTCGAGGATCGGGAAACTGGTGATGGACTTGCTCGGATAACTGACGACGACTCTGTCCGAAGCGACGCTGCCTTGGCTCCGCGCGTCGGCCGTCATAGCGAGAACAACGAGCAGTGCAAGCAGAAGATACTCAAGCCAATTCAACATGCTATGCCTTCCTGCGGCAGGATCCGCATCATGTGAGGTCAAGGCTCTGTCCCCTGAGCTGCGGAATAGTCGATCACCCGAGAGCTGTCAATGGGAATTAAAAGCTCGCGGGGTCGGATCAACGTAAGGTGTTGATTCTGTAGTAGAAGATTGCATAAATAGCGTGGCTACAAACCGAAAGTGGGTTCAAGCTGTTCAATTCGTTCCGGTGGTTCGACGAGCTCACCATGAGGGGAATTTCAATCGCTTCGCTTCGTTCAAAACATTGAGGAGTCGAACCGACGGGTAATTCTATCTCTTTCGGAGCGCGCGACCGACGCGTTACCTGTGGTGGCTTTTCGAGGCCAAGAAACTTTTTGGTTTTGCGATGCTCGATTACGTGGTGACGTCCAACTACACGCACCTTCTGGTGAAAGACACCGGGCCGAACGTTATTGCCCAGAGCATGCAGCTCATCGCCGAAACCACTGAGACATAGCGCGGTCCCACTAAAGGAATTGGAGGTCAACGAAATTGGCGTGACACAGGGTCTGAACGGGCAAGACTGACATTTAGTCACGAATTGGCATAAAATCATCTTACTCGCTGGTTCAGCCCCATACTTACTCAACGCAATTTGAAGGACAACAAAGGAAACGGTGATATGTCCAAAAGCGTAAAAGCGGTATATCGGCGAGGCGCTTTCATTCCTAAAGCCCCTTGCCATTTGCCCGAGGACTCGGAAGTAGAGTTGATCGTTCAAGGGCCTGTCGTGACTCCACCCGAGATCGTTGATCCTGAGGAACGGGCCAATATCCTCAGCAACTTGGTGGCGCGCATGCAGCAGAACGTGCTTCCACAGGTAGCTCCACGGTTCACCCGAGAATCACTGCATGGACGCAGCTGATACTAATGTCCTGCTCTATGTCCACGATCCGCGTGACGTCACGAAGCAGGCGACTGCCTCTAATCTTCTGCAGTCCCTCTCTGATGGCGTATTGCTCTGGCAAGTTGCGTGTGAGTATCGTTCCCATCAGATTCGCCTGCCTGTAATTGAGTATTCGGTAACAACATAGAATAGAAGCAACCCCGGCATAGCCGGTTGCGATTATCACTCGACACTCGCCCCTCGTGGCTCGTCAGCCGTCATTCGTCCCGGCCGTAGTGGATGCGTCGGTATGGCAGGGTGATCACACTGCGGGAAATCCGGACGTCGAGCATCGTCGGTGCGGGATCCTCCTGGAACTCCCTGGTCGCGGAGCGGAGCTCATCCACGCTGCACACAAGCCGGCCCCTTCCGCCGAAGGCCCTGCCGACGGCGCCCAGGTCCGGCGACGAAACGGTCGCGAGGTCGGCTTTCATCTTGTGCGCGTCGAGCTTGTAGTACTCCGAGCCCAGCGCCTGGTTGTTCAGGCATACCACCATCAGCGGCATGCCGTAGCGCACCGCCGTCTCGAACTCCGCGACGTGCATCATCACGCTAGCGTCGCCGTCAACGAGGACGTGCGGCTTGTTGCCGCTCGCCGCGACCGCTCCCATCGCCGCCGGCAGCATCTGCCCGATGCAGCCGAAGAAATGCC
>QHOF01000288.1 GCA_003219335.1 Verrucomicrobiota bacterium
GGCCTGGGAGACGCAGGGGCCGGTCGCCAATCGTCCTGACGAGCACCTCGGCGAGTCCGACCGCGGCATCATTTTGTTCCGCAAATTACTGCGCGATCAGATCCGGGCGGTGCAAAACGGCGCGGACCCTGTCGGTGTCAATCGCGATCCGCAAAAAGACGAGGTCATTCGCCTCATTCCCGAGGGCTACACGGCATTTTCAGCGGCGCAAAGCGGCTGACGCGAGACTCGTGGTCGTGCGCGTGGGGCACCGCATGCAATGATACAAGACCATGCGACTGACAATTTGCCTTTGTGTTCTTCTGTTGAGCGGCGCCGCGGGTTTCGCGGCGGAAGTTAAGCCTGCCTGGCAGGTCGAGTGGGAAAAAACCGTGGCGGCGGCGGAGAAAGAGGGCCAAGTCACTCCATACATTTTCGATCAGGGTCCGGTCACCGTCGAAGTCGTGCACGCTTTCGAGCGCGCCTTTCCGAAAATCAAGGTCAACCAGTTCAGGGGCCGGTGCAGCGATCTCGGCCCGCGCATCATTGCGGAGCGCAGGGCGGGAAAATATCTGGTGGATGTATTCACCGGCGGCAAAGGAACGGCACACTCTACGCTTTACATCGGCAAAACTTTGGAGCCGATAAAGCCGCTTTTGCTCTTGCCCGAGGTTGTCGACGAGAGCAAATGGTGGCAGGGACGGCACAAGTACGTCGATCCCGAAGGCAAATACATATTTGCCTTCGTCGGCAACGGCGGCGGCGTCAACATCAACTACAACAAGAAGCTGGTCAATCCCAAGGAATTTACTTCGTACTGGGATCTGCTCCAGCCCAAGTGGAAAGGCAAGATCGTCGCCACCGATCCCAGGACGCGCGGCATGGACACGCCGGTGCTGTTTTTTTACTACAACTCCAAGCTCGGGCCCGAATTCATGCGGCGCCTTTACGGCGAAATGGATGTGACGACGGCGCGCGATTATCGCCAACCGGTGGACTGGCTGGCGACGGGAAAATTCTCCCTGTGCATTCCCTGCGTCAGCGACGAGATGGACAGCGCCATGCGACAGGGACTGCCGGTGGCGCAAATCTCGACTTTGAAGGAAGGCGGCACGCTGACTTCTTCGGGCGGCACCTTGAGCTTCATCAATCAGGCGCCGCATCCCAACGCGGCCAGGGTTTTTATCAATTGGTTGCTCTCACGCGCGGGACAAGCGCGAGTTCAGAAAGGCCGCAAGGACCGGCCCGGCACCGGCTCCAACTCGCTCAGGATCGACATTCCTAAAAACGACGTGCCGGAAGAAAATCTGCGGACGGACGGCGTGGAATATTTCGACGGCGACGACGACCGATTTTCCGACCGCAGACCGGCGGACAAACTGCTCAACGAAATATTCGGCAAGCCCGGCAAATAGCCCGGATTATTCACACAATGAGGAAAAGCGACGACAGAGTGTAAGTCGCGAGGAGCAAGCCTCGTAAGAGAGCGGACACAGGAGTAGAAAGTTACGCCGACGTGTATGGTGCTTGGCATTCAGTTGTGTTTCTTCTCGATGCTTGCTTCATTCACTTACGTCTGCCGTCCTCCTCAAGGTAGTACCCTATTGGCCGCGACCGGAGAGGCTTGCTCCTCCGACTGATCCCGTGAATAATCCGGGATAGGTTTCGTTACATTCGGTCAAAATGAAAAATCAATCCGCCGCAATCGTTTTTGCACTTTCGCTCCTGTTACCCGACTATGCCGCCGCCGCGGAAACGTCGCGCCGAGGTGAGTGGGAAAAGACCGTCGCGGCGGCGGAAAAGGAGGGGCAGCTCGTCATCTACCTGGGCGGCGCGGCGTCGCAGACCAAGATAGAAGAGGCCTTCCAGAGCGCCTACCCAAAGATCAAGGTCACCGCAGTCGCGGGGCGCGGCTCCCAATTCGGACCGAAAATCATCGCCGAAAGACGCGCGGGAAAATATCTGGTGGACTTGTTCATCGGCGGCATGGGCACCGCTCAAGCGACGCTTCATCCCGCGAATGTCCTCGCTCCGATTCAGCCGCTCCTCCTGCTGCCCGAAGTCTTGGATCAATCGAAATGGTGGCGGGGCAAACACCGATACGCCGACGCCGAAGGAAAATACATCTTTGTGTTTGTCGGGAGTGCCAACGTCGTCGAGCTACGCTACAACACCAATCTCGTGAGCCCAAAAGAGTTCACGAGTTTTTGGGACCTGCTCAATCCTAAGTGGAAAGGGAAAATCGTCGCCACCGATCCGCGCATGAACGGCATGGACACTCCCGTACTGTTTTTCTACTACCATCCGAAGCTCGGCCCCGAGTTCATGCGACGGCTCTATGGCGAGATGGACGTGACCATCGCCCGTGACTACCGCCAGCCGATTGATTGGTTGGCCGCCGGCAAATTCGCCGTCTGCATCCCGTGCAACTCCCGGGAAACGGAAAAAGCGATCAAGCAGGGACTTCCTCTGGGAGAAACTCTCGAGCTGAAGGAAGGCGGCACGTTGAGCGCAGGGGGCGGCACCATCAGCTTCATCGATAAAGCGCCGCACCCCAATGCCGCCAAGCTTTTCGTGAACTGGCTCCTCTCCCGTGAAGGCCAGATCGAGTTTCAAAAGCGCGACGGCTCGGACTCTTTCCGGATCGATATTCCGAAGCAAAATGTGTCTCGGGAAAACCGCCGCATCGAGGGCGCGGACTATTTTGAAGGCGACGACCCGAGATTTTCGGACCGCCGTCCGGCGGACAAATTGCTCAACGAGATATTCGTCAAAACCGGCAAATAACTCTTCCGAGGTCATCGATAACGTAACTTCACCCCCGTCTCCAGACCGAACTCCTGAGCCGCGCCGAAAATGATCCGCGACTAGACTGCGTGCTCTTGCCATTTCCAAAAGGTGATCTCATCTGCCGGAAGTGCGGGCACACTCAAGGCAATACCCGAGGGCTCGAATGAAAGCTAGAGAGCTAGATGTATGATCGCAACGCCTGACCCTGGTCTTTCTGGTCGCGGCGGCCATCACATCAGGAGCGTGGTTTGGTCGAGAGCAAACCGATGTCGCGGTTAGCACAACGATGAAGGACGGTCGGTCGGTATAAGGCTAACCCCTCGGTAAAAACAGCAAAAGTAAAGACGCCCACGGTATAACGGGCGCGAGAAGATTTTCTAAACCTATAAGTGTGTCGCCCGCTTCTGCGCCTGCACTTTAATCGAGCCCAGTTGCTCCTTTGGACTTCAAGTACTCTATGGTTGAAGGCGTCAATCCCGTTGCGCCTTCAAATGAAGCACCATCTGCGATAACACCCTCGAGAATTGCGCCTGCCAATTTTGCTCTATTGAGGCTTGCGTGACTCAATTTGGCATTGGTTAGGTTTGCATCGGTCAGGTCGGAGCCATCCAGCAGCGCGTGACTTAAGCAACAACCCTCCAAATCCGCTCTCCGAAGCTCTAAAGTGGAAAAATCCACAAACGATAGATAAAGGTTTCGCAGATCAATTCCGACTAAACTTTCATGATTGTAAACTTTCCGCAGAACATATTTTAGGTCTCGGTTTGCCATTTTTTTACTCCTTAAAGTTAGACCCTATGTGCCCCCCAAAGGGCGCGGTTATATCTTCGTCGTCGAGCACTCCAGACCGCGGAGTGCTTCTCTGATGCTTTCCAGCGTCGACGAGGCAGCAAGAACGGTCTCGGCTCCATGCTGCCGGGTCTTTAGAAGTGCCCGGCTTATTTGCGCAGAGGTGATCGCCAGCACGATCGGAACGCCCTCTGCCAAAGCTCGACATTCCCGAAAGTGAGATAAAGCCGATCCATTGGCGTTGTAGAGCCTTAGAATAATGAGATGAGGTCGGTGCGGGTAAACTAAATTCCATGCCTCGTGGACAGAATCCCAATGAACGACGTCGTATCCTTCCTCCGCAAGAGCGGTCGAAAGTGCACAATCTTTGTCTTCGTCGATCAGCAGGATTTTTTTAATTTGATTTGTTTGTGTTTTTTCAGCGACTTCGTTCTCGGTCGGTGTGTGTAGAGTTTCCATCTCCAATCTCCTCTGGCATGCCAAAAACATTATTTTTTACTTGTCCATGCTGCTCGAAAGCAGTACGGAGGTCCCAAAAATCAGGGGCGGCTGCATCTGCAACGCCGCCGGATTCTTATGTTTTGGATAGACGAGATGTCGAGGCGATCAGAGATTCAGAACGGACTGGAGAATATAAGCGGGCGGTCTTGAGGAAAGGTCAGATTGAAACCTAAAAAGAACCCGAGTGTCTCTACGCGCGCCTGCCGGATCCGGTTTTATTCCGATGGCGTCCCGCGAAAGTTGTTGGAGGTCGGGAACCCCTTCGTTCGGTATCGCTATCAGGAACGCTCTTCTGTTCGCTTGAGATGGTGCAGTGTTGTCGACCGGTAAGCTAAAGCTCGCAGTTTGACTCAGGCGAACCGTAAATTGTCGCAAGACAAACAATCTGTTCGACAGGATGGCAAGGCCGAGAAGGCAGAGGATGAAAAATGTGGCTAATCTCTTACTCAATTTCTCTATTTAATTAAACCAGGCTGTGCCGAACAATTCAACACCGGCTTCATCACCATGAAGGTGAGACGGGCAGCGCTTACCTGCGGATTGTCGAACGGCGTAGGATTCTTTGGCCTGGGCATGGCTCTCTATTTCGCATCCCAGGGCGCCGCATTTATGGCCG
>QHOF01000043.1 GCA_003219335.1 Verrucomicrobiota bacterium
TGCCGTCGGTGAGGAAATAGGCTCCGTGAATGTCTTGGACGTTGGGGTTGAAGAAGCTCGAGCAATCGACGTCCCAGACATTGTCTGTTGGCGAGCTTGGATCTGCCAATGGCGGACAATGCGAAAGCCCGCTGCGGCCCAGGCGCCGCATGCCGAAGTGTTTTAGTCCGGCAGACGCGCCAAGGACGGGGTCGCGTCCGCTGTAAAGTGCTGTAATCCGATAGGTGAGATTAACCACGGCGTTGCCATCGTTGTTATCTGGTGCCCCAAGGTCGAACAAGTCGCTGTCAACATCGGCCGCGACCATGACGAGTTGATTGATGAGACTAACGAGCAAAGGTTGGTTCTTGCGCGTCCATGCCGCCGCCATTGCCTTTTGCACAACGTAGTTTCCCATGCTGTGGGCGATCAGGGACACCTTCGCCTTGCACGCTTTAGCTGGATTACTTATGGTCACCTGCTGTCTATCGACGAGCCAATCGAATAACGCGCTCAAGACGTCTGTTAGACCGTGAGCGCAAAGACGCGCATGCGAACGATCCGGCTCGTAGCCCAGGACGCTTCCGCGTGACGGCCAATCGTACAGGATGCACAGCCCGAGACTATCCGGCCCTTCGAAAAGTCTGCTGCAGAGATCCTGATAAAACTTGGTGGCCGACGTAAACTTGTTGTTGAAGCCATGCACGAGGATGGCGACGTGACTTTGTTTCTCGTTCTCTGTCGCGTCGTGCGCGGGGAAATTGTCTGCTGCGGCGACGAGAAGTTTCTGGAAATTTGCGGCAGTAACTTTCCGCCAATTATTGATGTCGGTGAGCGGTTGTTTATCGCTGACCCAGTAAGTCACACCATCGGCATTGACGTCAGGTCCGACGCCGCCCTGGCTGCGATAATTAATCATCCAATACTTAGGCATCTTGTGGAGCGGGGTTGGCGTGTTCCGTAATGCTTACAAGATTCGGACCTCAAAGTGCAAGTCTGAAAACGTCAGTGAACGATTCTCTACGGTCTGCGCGTAAAATGATTGGAGTCAGAAACAGCCCGGTGCCGATGTGGCGAAATGACAGACGCAACTGAATGAATCGGACGATGTGATTGAGGCGCACGATCAAGCGGGCCATTTCAAACAGGGTTGACTCTTTGGGCTGCTGGGGCGAATAGAACAATTAACAGAAGAGATCAATTATATGCACATGTTAGTTCGTCACAAAGTCGCTGATTTCGCTAAATGGAAACCGGTCTATGACGCGCACCTGCCGGCGCGGCAGAAGGCCGGATTAAAAGAGGAACATCTTTTCCGCAACGCCGAGAACCCAAACGAGGTGTTGCTGCTTTTCTCAGTGGAAGATGTCGATAAAGCGAAAGCGTTCACTGCTTCGGACGATCTGCGCGAAGCTATGGAGAAGGCCGGAGTCAGCGACAAGCCGGACGTTTATTTTCTCAAATAGCGGCTTCAAGCCGGGCTACGTAAAGTTTCGCAACCGTTCACGTGATACTGTGATTCGTGCCTAGGATAAAGCGAACAACCTAATTGAGATGCAGGCGCAGGCGGGCGAGTTCAAAGAGCTGTGAATCCAAGAAAAATAACTGTCCAAACGCCGCCGCGAATTCCCAAAATGAAAGATGGTAAGGGCGGCGCTTTCCTTCACGTTGTTTGCACTGAATCGGGATTTCGCCTTCTATGGGTTCCTTTGCACGACTCGCCAATCTATGTTCACCCTGAGACTGGCGAAAAACGTCGGTTGACGATGAGCCTGACATCTAAGATTTCCAAATGCCTAAGCATGGCAAAGTCGTGCTGACTTTTGAAGAGATGCTTGTGAGCGATGATGGAAAGATTTACCTCAAGTGGAACCCATCCAAATGGTTTCTCTATGAGCAGGAGTAAATCATTCAGCTTTTCCGCTCACCAAATTTGAATCGCCGATTCGTCCACTGAACGCAGTTAGTTTTTCATCCGCTTGCACTTGTGATCAAAGGCAAAAAATGAAGAAGAGTCGTATTTTTCGGCTTGCTCCCGACGGGACTCGTCACTAAAACGTTGCTACGAAATAATTGGGGGAGGCCATTTGGAGATGAAGAAACAAATCCCAAACATCAATATAGTTCGATCCGCTTGGCGCCGAGTCAAAAAGGACATAAAGGACGCCATAATTCGTGACCTGAAGCCAGTAAAAGACGTCAAAGGTGGCGGCGGTGTTACGGGCGAATCCAAACCCGCCACAGGCGAGGGCACCAGAGGTGGCCACTAATAAGGATAAAGTCGCACCATCGTTCAGTACGCGAAATCGTAATTCAAATTAGGACACTACCACTCTGATTTCCGATGCAGTGCCATAGGGTCGGCTTTGGTATAACGAGCGAAATGCAATCAGCTACCCTAAGTTTCGCAGCCGCTCGCATCACGCTGTGATTCGGGTTTTGGACGAAGTGGGCAACATGATTGAGAGGCACGACCACGCGGGCGAGTTCAGAGAGCTTTGGCGATCACGGTTTGAGAGTTCAAGCCAGGCCACCACGATGCCACCACCGATGAGCGATTCTCACCGGCGATGGATCAGATCCCTGAATTAAATCGAGTTGCGTTTAGCTATTTCAGCGTGATTTCGCGCATGAGCTTGGTGCCCATGATCTCGCGAATATCGAGGCGTTTCACTTGGATCGCCTGCTGTTGATCGGTTGTGCCCACGGTTTTTCTGGCGATCGGGTCGAACTTTTCGCGCCCGTTATCGAGCGCGGCCATGTTCTTCGATTCCACCATCACCAGGATGTCGAAGTCTTGCGGTGTGGCGGCGTTGCCTAGCAGGATCTTGTAGTCGACGATTAGATTCTGCTTCTTCGCTTCCTCAAGCGAGAGCTTTAAGGTCTTGGCGAGGCTTTTGAGGTATTCGTCGCTCATGCCGGGCTTGACTTTGACCATAGTGATGTTCCAGACCGGGCCTTCGGTATAAGGAGCATCGCTCTGGGCAAAGCACAGGCTTGCGATGCCGAGCGAAAGCGCGGCGAGCGGGATGATTTGTAGTTTCTTTGTGATTCTCATTTGAGCTAACTTTCTTGGTTATGGTTGCTACTGAAGCTGAGAATTGAGCCGTTCTTGCGAATCGTAAATCTCACCTCAGCGAGCGGTTAGACAACCAGAGCGGCATCTCGTTCGAAGGATTCCAGGACTTATGGTGGCGCGATATGCATTAGCAATCCAGATCGTTCGACCGTTGGAATCAATCGCTGAGACGCAGCCCCAACTCCAACCGGATTTCTTGAGATTGTCAGCGCGCTCAATCGTGAGCTTTGATCGGACCGTCGATGATCTCGGGTTTCTGAATAATAAATTTAGACAAATGCTCTTTTACATAGTCCGCAGCGCAGGCGCACTGATTCATCAGCACCGGCCTTGTCCCTAAAGACGCTGACGGACGCGCCCTCGCCCTTACCAGTATCGAGCCAATAGTACCACACAAACCCCCTTCGTCTTTTTAACGATGGGCACGAACTCCTCGCGCACTCGTCGATCGAACTCAATCGCTGAGCTCCGGCAACAGATTCACGACGACCTGCGCATCCAACATCCCGAATGGGTCGAGCCAAATGGCGAATGTCGCAAGTGTGATTCTTACGAGTCACGCCTTGCGGAACTACTCGGAGGTTTTACACGAACGGGATTCAACGAGTCTATCGCTGCTGTTCATCGCGTCTTCGAACAGGCATCACACTGAATCGACACCGCAGCGCTGCCTCTGGCGCCCTGTGATTCGCGTTTACGATGAAGCGGGCAACGTGATTGAAACGCACGACCACACGCGGGCGAGTTCAAAGAGCCGTAAAGTTTTTTGCTCGCGTCACGTGGCATTTCCCGCTAAAATGAATTTCCATGATTCCGCTTTTATCGGCTGGTTACGAGAGAAGCCAGGCGGGTTAGACGCCTGGCAACCCTTATGCGACAGCTCACTGTTATACTGACCGCACTAACGGTTGCCACATTCCAAACGTACGCTGGAAGTCTCGACTGGCTTTTTGATGCTGCTAACAACGATGATTTCGCACGCAGACAAGCCCAATTCTTGGTGTGGGATGGTGTGTTGCATCCCTTCTCAGCGAGTTTCGAGAAGGTAGACATTATAGACAAAGATTGGCCTTTTTATCTGTTTCACATTGTAATCACCAGTCCAAGTGCCGGAGTAGAGCCTGATCGCAACTCATACCTGGTCTGCTTCAAGCTGACTGAACGTGCAACCGAATTCCGCATAATTACCGTCATTCAAAACGCTTCAGACCCCCCAACAGAAAACGAGATTGCGATAGATAAGCGTCTTAATGGATGGCCAGTTTCGCCGCCTTGGAAAGCAGGAGATGATCTACCACACAATATCAAGCCTCCTGGCTTGAGCATCGTGTTAGACATGGGTCGTGCCGGATCGGACCAGTAACACCGTTACCCGTCCTACCGGTAACGCAAGTCCAATTCATCTCACGTAGTGGCCGACAATGTTCGCTTTCGTTTGCAAGCGGCCCGATTACGGAATCAATGGCGATTACGAAGTCTCAGTCCTGACGCGACCGACCTAAAATGAAAAAGAGAGGCTTGGAATCACCGCTTCAAGTTCCACAAACGCGGTTAGTTTCTTTCGGCACGCATAACGAAACGCTTTCCGTCGTCGCGATGTTAGCCGGCGTGGATTCATTCTGCGCACAGACGCTACCAACGAGGCGAAAGATTCGGCTGTCCTTCCGGGAGGTCGGCTTCGAACAATGCTCTCCACGCCGCTAACTCAAGGGGAAGGCGCTGAACAATTATCTTCGAAGCCAGCGCATTCCCTTTATCAGGTTTTCGTTTTCCTAACTCAGAAACTTCGCAACCCAGATATCGTAGTTGCCGTTGCCGTCGGCAGTATTGCTCGAGTACTCCTGCGCAATCCAGATGCCTGTATCATCCGATGGATCGACTGAAGCGCCGGACGTATCGCCCCAGGGGAGAATCGCGTTCGCGCCCGATATGTTCGGGTTGTCAGCAGACTTGTCACCGGCTTTGACCAGCCGACTCGGGCGAATATCGCTCCCGTTCGCCTTATACAGGCTGGCTCGAACTTCGGGATAAAGCTTTTCGCCGGTTCGCGCATACCCTATGACAGCGTCTCCGTTCTTGTTTGCCTCAACCGCAGCCCAACCGTAGTGCTTCAGTCCGCCAAGCTTCTCATACGGATTGCCGCCGCCGAAGACGCGATCAACATCTCCCGATGCCGGAGGCGCAGGAACATCGGGCCACTTTGAAACGGGCAATCGCAAATAGTGAATGGAAGTGCGGACCTTGCCGATAGCGCCCCAGTCGTGAGCGTCATTGGTCACCATATGCAGAAACCCGTTTCGGTAAGCAGCCTTCATTACATCCGTTCCGAGGTTGGTGAACTTGATCACTTTGGTCGAACCCTTCTGTTGTCCGTTGACCGGGCTGCTGAATCCCCAGGCGCTTTTTACCGCTACTGCCTGGACGTGACGCGCATTGTCGAACGGATGCGTGATTGCCCATACAACGATCTGATCGGAACCCTGCCTCGAGAGCCAGAACGCGCGGCCGCCGGCTGGCGAGCCGTGGTGGACTGCCGGCGCAGTCAATCCTATTGCGCTCCCATCCGGATTCTTCAAATCCCAGAATTGCCAGCCACTCTGAAATTGGCCTGCAGCAAAGGAGTCTGCAGGAAAGAAAAACACGCGCCAGTATTTCCGGTTGGCGCTGGCAACTGAGTGCGTGATCGTAACAGCAAGCTTGTCGATCCCAATGACCGGATAGTCCGGGGCATCGCCCGGTTGCCAGATCGAGCTGTTGGCTTGCCCCTGTTGAGCCGCACCATCTGTATAATAAAAGAACCATCCATCGAGCGGGTTCTGAGTCTTCGAGACCGCCATCGGGATGTAATACCTCTGCTTGGCTGCCGGCACACTCGCGGCACCGCTGAAGCCGGCGTAGGCTGTTACCCAGAACCGCTTCCGGTACGAATCGAAGATGCACCGAAGGTCGTTAAAACGGTCGATCGCATTACCAGCCGCGTCTGTGAGGTTTAAACCAGCGGTGAAGAACGAGGTCGATCCGATTTGGTTGGCGAGCGCATTGCCATTCTTGTCGTAGTAACGCATCACTTGGCGGCTGGTGACGATGACGTGCGTGCTGGAGACCGCGATTTGTGCATCGGCAGGAAAGCCGCCTTTTCCTGTGAGCGTGGCCCGCCAGCTCTTGGTAGGGGCAGGCGTCTCCGGTAAAGGTCCCTTTGGCTTAGGTCCCCTTTCCTTAGCGCCCGTTGGCCCGGCTTCCTCCGTCTCGTACCGTTGCTTGCTGCTTTTGGGTGGAACCGTACGCTCCGCGCCCTTAATTCTTGGTGGATGCTGTTCGCCCTTCCGCGGCCCGTCGGGCCGCACTTGCGCCGCAGCCGCAGCGGCGGACTTGAGCAGAGCCGCCATCTGTTTCTTGTTTAGATGACTTCCCGCCCGGGCCCTAAGTGAACCCCCTTTGTGAGTTTTCATGATTCGCAGCCTACTTTCGAATTGTAATTGTGAATTAGACGGGCGATTCGGTGCCTGCAACTGATTGCAAGCCCAACGGTGCAAATCGCCATAATGCAAAGAATTTCCGCTGCTCCAGAGCTCCCGTCCGGACTGATGTTAAGAAAGCGCTCGATAAAATCCATTAATTCACCTCCAAAAAAAAGGCTGTCGGAGGCTTTTGTTGCTGTCAATCCTATTTGGGATATCACATCTGACGGTGCAAAGTTTTACAGCCGATCACGTCGCGCTGTAATTCGCGTTTACGATGCGGCGGCAACCAGGCCGAAACTGACGACCACGCGGCGACTTTAAAGAGCCGTGACGGTTTTCTTTTCAATGGAGAGAAAGAGAAAAATGATCAGAGGTTACTATCGACACTAAGAGGACAATTTTGCCTCGTCATTTCTAATGCCAGTCCTTAAATTCCATCGATATTTCGTGCGAGCGAATCTCTTTTGGAAATTTTGACGCCCCTTTTACAAATGCAAGCCACCACCTTTGGGGGTGCCGCCTGCCACCGATCACCGTCCAAAGAAGAAGCAATCTGGTTTTCTAGCGTGAATCGGGGGGCCACGGCAGGTCGGCAGACGCAGCGAACAAAGACTCCGCTAATCCTTGACCGGCAACAATCAGGTAACGGGCGTCACGTGCCTTTCTCAGCGCCGCCTTAAATCTTTGTGCAGCTCAGCATTTTTTCGCTATAGCGCAGGCGTCACTGAAAATAGGAAACACCTTGTTCATCTGATCCACGTACAAGGCTTGTATGATGTCTTTGTCTTGCATGGTCCTCCCTCCGACTCGGCTCAGCGTCTCACTAGCATAAGAAACTCGGGGTTGTCCTTCAAATCCTTGATAAACGGCTTGCCATGTCGCGCGCCTTCAATGTCCTCGTAACGAAGTATTTCCTTTGAGTTACGACTGGCAACATAGAAGCAACCGTCGTCGCTGAACGCCATTCCAGCCGGACCGTTGAGACCACCTGATTTTGACGCCACAAAGATGCTCGTCGAGTTGCAAGCAATATCGTGCTTCAGAATTGAATCGTTTCCGCCACTTCCAATAAAAAGATAGCGACCATCTGGACTGAATAACAAATGAATTGGCTTATCGAGCTGATCAGTTTGCGAAACAATGGTTCTCCGATAGTTGCCCGAACCACCCTCATAACTTCTCACGCAGTCTGCATCACGATCAGCGACATAGAGATCTCCATCCGATGCAAAAATGGCTTCCCTGACTGCTAGAAGGCCCTGAGACGAGAGCTTCCTCGACGGAATATAGGTCCCCGGCGGTATTGCGTTGGACTCTTTGAGGGAAGGTGGCAGAGGCAATGGGCGTTCCTGGATTGCCCACTTTGCTAGTGGGGCCGTAATACCTCGAAACCAGATTGGTATCCTGACTAGACACATAGAGATCGCCTTCAGAATCAAACACCGCGTTAAAAGGATGACTGATCCCTGGATTCGAAACGGAATCACGCTTTACAAAAATACCTTCGGGAGAAGAAAATTACGCAGCGTGGTTAAGCGTGGGAACAAACCTTAGTAGCACACAGGCGTTTAAACGCATGGCCGATGCTCGTCCGACCAAAGCTATTTTGGGCTCGACGCAGTTCTCTCAAGAGAATGTGCAAGCACTGGTCGGGATGCGTGATATGAGCGAAATGATTCTCATTGATTACTTGATGGCGCAATCAGATCGCCTGACAGGCGGCAACATCAGCGACTATAATTTTGTCTATTTTATCGATGGCGATCATGTAAAAAGCGTTAACGCTCACAAAGCCGACGGCGTTCCCGCGAACGCTGTCAAAGTTACCGTTAAGAAACTAACAATAAAAGACACTGACGCTGGGCTTCTTAATAGCAACGTTTTCGAACAGAAAGGCTACATCTCGCAGATTAGCCACATGCATCCCGATACATACAATCGTTTGATAGCGTTCGCTCAGAAGTGGAAAGAAGATCCCACTGTGAAAGAATTCTTCCATAAAGAATGCACGTTGAGCGCGAGCCAACTTGCCCGATTCGAAAAATACATTCTGACGGCTGCGAATACATTGCAGACACGTAAGGCAAATGGGAAATTGCTGCTTGACCTAGATCTTGACGACTACTTTCGTCCTGCAACCAGCAGTTCACCAACGCCGTCGCCGTAACTCAGCGGAGGTTCGGAAGATGGGTCAGATCGCAATCGGGTCCACATGCCGGACGCGGAACGGGACTGTCCGGATCACGGACAAAAAGAAAGGCTATCTGACGGCGGTTCATCTGAACGACCACGAACTCTTTTAGTGCATCACGCTCAGCCGCCGTTTCACCCAGTGCCCATTGAGAATGTCCATCTGATCAGCGGCAACTCGGCCAAGACTTCTCCTGGAAAAAATTAGCCACATGGATTCCAAAACCTACAATCGGCTTGTTGGCCAGATTGCGCGGCTGTTGGCAAAGTCGAATACGATAGCTGCGATGGAAGCTTTTCGGCGGCATTCGGACATTCCAATTAATGGAGTCATTGAGCCTGGTAGTCTGACGTGGCAGGCACTCCTGCAAGCTGCCGGCGAAACTCGAACCGAACCTGCCGTCTGTACTTAGTCACTTGAGCTCACAAATCTCCAGATCAGTGGGGCGTTGGGAAAAGGGGGCAAGCAACCTCCAACTCGACGTAGAAGTTGTGCAGCGTCTTTTGGAAACGGCTGCACAGGCCTTACAGGCTCCTGAGGTTGATCCGAAAGGAGTTGACGGAAAAATTGCCCGGCCTCCTGCGACTTCGAACACGGTTACTGCAATTGAAGCTTTTCAAAGCCGTTTCACTAGCTCGGTGGATGGCCTGATTAAACCCGACAGTCAGACATGGCACGCGCTCTTGGACGCCGTAGGTGAGAAACCGGCTGTCCAGGAGCCGTCTAACCAGCCGGACTTTTCTAATAACGTCGGCGAATGGTTGTTCCCTTTTCCCGTACTTCCTGCGGCGGACTGGATTCGCTCACCGCGCGCGTTCGCTTCCAACCGTAACAACGGCCTCCGTGCCCATGCCGGGTGCGATTTGTATTTTGAAAAAGGCACTTGGATTCACGCCATCGCTGACGGCACTGTGACTCGCGGACCGTATCCGTTTTATTGCGAAACTTTCGCTTTGGAAGTCGATCATGGCGACTTCCTGGCGCGTTACGGAGAGATCCAGGCGATAACGACTGTGAAGGAAGGAGACAAAGTCCACGCCGGACAGCAAATCGCCAGGGTCGGACACCTGGTCGGTATTCAAGTGCCGAGCGACATGTTGCACTTGGAGCTATACGATAAGAGTGCTTCGGGACCGTTGACAATCACCGATCTAGCCAGGTCGAAAAAAAGATCGGACGGCGTTCCATTTATGCGTCGAACGGATTTGATCGATCCTACTTCCAGGCTTAATCAGTGGCAGAGCAAGCTCCCGCAAGGCTAGGAGCGAAAGTTTAGCTCCATTGTTTTGCCGGCTTCGTCCAAGTTCCGCTCACCACCACGTGGGTATCGCCTACTAATGAATTGTCATGGATCAATCGTGCGACATCGACTGACTCAATACGCACACAGCCGTGGGAAGCTGCGTACGAGGGGACAATTGGAAAATAATGAAGGCCGATACCTCGAGATTGAATGAAAAACGTAACGTATGTCGCGCGAGGGTCACTGTTAAGCCGTTGCTGGAAGGCTTGGACCGGGTAAGTGCCTTTTGGCGTGCATTTGGAGCCCGATCGTCGACTCGTGGCCTCATCATCGCAGTTGAGACCTCTTAAGCCTGCACCGGGTGATGTTCTGAATGGCCCGGTTTCTTGACTGTCGGCATTAGGTCCAGTCCAGGTGAGCGTGAGCGAGTGATCAGGATCGTCCAGGCTAACCGAAATTTGCTGAATGTATGTTTGCGGAAAATCATCGTTCCGAAACGGGTGGGCCGCCGAAGCTTGGGGCTGAGCTGCCAACGCTCTTTTTCTCGACGGCTTAACGGCAGGTTTTCCTGCGTCTAACGCCTCCAACTTCCTCGCACGCGCTAAGCGTTGCTTCAGAGTTTTTTTTGCCTTGGCTGACTTTTCTCGCTTTGTTTTTCGAGAGCGGGTCGATCGTGTATGCCGACGTTTTGACTGCGTTCTTTTCTTTGCCATAGATGCTGTTATTTCTCGGTTGCCTTCGTCAGACGAATTTGAAATCCGCTAGTGCAGCGCGCTCAGGTGCCGTTTCTCCGGATGGCCATTAACGATGTCGCTAGGATCAGCTGCCGTGCCCTGCACTTGAACTTCGATCCAATCGGGAGCAGTCAACCTGAAGTTCCGCTTAATAACAGGGCCGGTGAAATCATCCACTTCCTTGAAGGCTTTACGTTTCCGATCATAGAAGTAAGTCTGCCAATGCCAGGGCGAGTGTCCACCGCTACTTGCCGTACTAAAAACGAAGAATTGCGAGTCGGGCGACCACTCGGCCTTCTGAACATTGCGGCCGTGCTCACCATCCGGTGACTTGAAGTCCTTGTTCGCCAAGACGACTCCTGTGATGTCGCGAATCTCAACTCGTGATTCGTTGAACGGAGGGTTGGGATGTCTTCCAACGGATAACACGCAGGCGCGCAACTGCTGATCCGGTGACGTTACACCAGGGCATCTCACTGGATGCGGAGGTGGCGAGGGCTGTTGAGCACAAGCAGCCATGAAGAAAGCAAACGCAATAAATATTGGTAACCGCATATAACCGACTCCTTTCGTTTTGAAGGAATAGGACAGATTTTAGTAAATACCCGAGTAAAAGCAATGGCAGGAACGGTTGCACACAAGCCCCCGATATTTGTCGTTTCACAGCTGGCTTCCGAACGCGTAGTCAACATGTGCGTCTCCAATTCTCTCTCAATCTAAGCCCACCCCATCTACTTAAGAAAAGATCGTGCCTTATCTTCAGCTCCGCTTCGGCATTGACTTGCTGCAGTTATCCTTCAACAGAAGCAACGGATTCGAAGAGGGTCCAAGGGACGCACAATCTGGGCATTAGCTCTCGACTATCTGGCAACGCCAGGCCAAGAATGGAGATCCACAAGTCCAAGCGCCGCACTCGGTGGGGCGCCGGCAGCTTTTAGTAGGCAAAATTGGCGGGACGAGATGGGATATTCAGCGGTCAGCCGGCTGTGCGCCACCTTTTGGACTTCGGTCGACACGCATGGCGTCGTCGTCGCCTTACCTTAGCGTCCACTCAAATCATACCGTTGTAAGTCCGGAAAACGAAGCAAGAGTAGCACCCGCAGCGCCCGCGGGAACCCACCACGTCTGGTCGCCGACGATCCCATCCACTTGGACAGCCCGATCCTGTTGGTAAGCTTTGATAGCGGCTTCGGTCTTGGGCCCGAAATCACCGTCCACCGGCCCCGGATCGGTGGCAGGAGTTGAATATTTCTTGAGACCTCGTTGTAACGCTGTCACAACGCTGCCTGACGCACCGAGAACTAACGTCGGGGTGTTTGGGTCGGCTGGGAGCGCCTGCCATGTTGCCGCCCCGACGATGCCGTCCACGGTCAAACCTGCGCTTTGCTGGAAGCCTTTGACGGCCTGTTCCGTCGTCACGTCGAAGGTGCCCGTGATACTGTTGGGAGCAAGTGCCTTGGTCATTACAAAGATACGCTGAAGTCTTCGAACGTCGTGACCAGTCACACCGATGCTGAGTGTTGGACCGCTATTCATAGTTTTACAGGTCGATGCTGTTGTCGTTTGTCTTGCCGTAACTTCTGCGAAAATAGTCTGGTATTCAAGCGCAGTTCAGCGACAACCCAGACTCTTCGCAGTTCGACGGACCTTAACCCTGATTGAAACCAGATCCGTCGCGTCTTTGTGCAGGAGTTTGTGCAAGAACGAGGGCATTTCTGCTCGCGCTCGGAAAAACAGACGAAATCCGTAGAACGAAGTCAAGTGCAGAATCTCTGGGTATG
>QHOF01000289.1:0-5842 GCA_003219335.1 Verrucomicrobiota bacterium
ATCCCATCGAAGCGCTCCGCTACGAATGAAATCTTAAACCACGAATCAACACTAATGGACACGAAGAAGAGGTGGCCGCGTGGCGTAACACAGGCATCCTGCCTGTCTCGTCAAACGGGCATCCTGCCTGGTCGCCAATGAGCAGGCTGGGAAGCCTGCACGACCTATCAGGCTGGAAGCCTGAATTACCTTTGTCTGCGGTTTGGCAGTTCTGCGTCCATAGTGGTTAGAAATCTCTATGGCAAAGCACGATCGTTTCGAAAAATTGGTCGCCGAGGCAAAGAAAAACATCACCGAGATTTCGCCGCAAGATGCCGCCGCGAAATTAAAAAGCGGCGAAGCAGTGATCGTTGACGTTCGCGACAAGGACGAATGGGACGAAGGCCACATTCCCGGCGCGATGCACCTGAGTCGCGGCACCATCGAGCTCGACATCGAAGAAAAACTGCCCGACACGGACGCAATGATCATCTGTCATTGCGGCGGTGGCGGCCGCGGCGCGCTCGCCACCGAAAGCCTGCAAAAGATGGGCTACAAAAACGCCCGCAACATGGCCGGCGGCTTCAAAGCCTGGAAAGCAATCGGATTGCCGACGGCGAAGTGATAACGCTTACGACCCAAGCGAGTCGACGGTGTTGGCGTACTCTTTGATTAGCTTCACCAGCAGATTGAGCAACCCATCTTCGCTCTGGAGTAGGCTCGGATTGAGAGCAATCACGTCCTTCTCTCTTTCCGCAGCAATTCTCTTTGGTTCGCTTGTAATTTCCCCCGCTGCCAGATTCTGCCGAAACCTATTCCAACCCCTCTCGTAGACGGCCCATGTAAAGTTCCTCGATTGTAATGCAGCCAGCCAATTTGAAAGCTTTGATCTTGCAAGACGCCAGTCATTTTCATGTAGCTGATGCCAGAGTTCTATGGAAGGGAAAGAAAGCGTATTTTTGTGCTTCCCAAATTCCGGGTACACAGAACCAAAGAGAGATTTTTTCATTATTCCCACTACCGAAAATCTTGTTCCAACGAGGGTGCTGAATTCTAAGTTGCGGCCAATAGTCCTTTCTGTCTTCGATAGAAGTGGTCGCGAATGCATCGGACTTAAGACGCGAAGCAATTTGGTTAAATATACCACTGACAGCATTGCGCGCTTTCAGACCTGCGGCATAGGAGAGCAGGTCTGTGACCTCATATGTACTCACGATTGCCTCGCTTTCCAAATAGTCGCAGAAATTTTTGATGAGGCTGGACTCCACATCGTGTAGGTCATTGTCCCGCAACATGGTTTGAAACCGCTTGTACGGTCCGAACCAAGTTCGTCGTCCGTCCGCTCCGTATTTCTGAGATTGAAATGCATCATCCTCATTGCGTACCAGAGTGAACAGGCGTCCAACCGGCTCGCGCTTGTCAAGCCACTTTCTGTAATTCCGAAGTTGGTTGCGATGATGATCGCAATCTTCAGGCGAATTGACCTTGACTTCAACGGCAATAACAAATCTCCCATTCTGCTGGAGAACTAAATCTACATATCCATCTTCAATCGGTTCCTGTGTTGCGACCTCGAGTTCTGATGACTCGACGGCGACCCTGTCATCGCCCACCAAATACTCTATTACTACCCTGCGAACCTTCGAGCTGAGCATTAGACATGCGGCTAAGCACTCGGTTGTGTAGTTTTCTTGAGGATCAAGATAATTCGGCGAATAGTTTTTTTAATTGCGAAAATAGATTCTTCATGGTCACCAAAGACCGCTACCTCGACCATCACTGAGCAGCCTCAACGCTGCGCCGTCCCTTGCGCGAATAGTTAATTCGCTTCCGTCAGTACGCCAAGCTCTTTCCGCGCTTTTTCAGGTGGAAGCTTCTCGATTCGACGTTTGAATTTCACCAGTTCTTTTTCAGCATCGCGCGTCAGCGCTAAGTCGTTTCCGGGCACGATCAGTTCACTCTCTTTATCGGGATTTTCTTTCAGTTCCGACAGCAGTTGAAGCCCGCGTGTTTGCGGCGTGCAACGCGTTAGCAAGATGAATTTGAACGATGCCGTTCAGTGCATCGCGTCTAAACGGTTGCTCCGGCGGCATGTGTTCCCAGGCCGCCAATGCATCATCCCAGCGCTGAATACCTGAGTAATACTCCCCGAGGCCAGTTAAACGCACGCTTTGCTCGAAGCGGTCTGTTGTACTGCGAAGCGCTTTCGCGCAGTGACTTGCCAGCATTTGAGCTTCTTTGAGTTTGTTGAGTTTCAGCAGAACTTCCATTCCGAAAATTACGTCTGGGTATTTTGGGCGCCTGACGTCAATCAATTGTACGGCGATTTCGCAATCGTCGAGGGATGCGTATATCCCAAGCATGTCGGTGCGCACCTTGCGCTTAAACCTTCGAGATTGCCGATTGTATGCGGCTTCAACTTTGTGTCTCCATCTTTTGAAATGCGCACAGCCGCACTGAACTCGTCCGGAAGGATGCGGCGCTTCTCCAACACCTTCCGGGTCAATCGTAGCGCCTCGTCTTTCATTCCGATATCGATGTAGCCGGATATTTCAGCGGCGACGGGGGACTCATAAACGCAGCCTGCCGTGCGCTCGCTCCACATGACTCGCGGATTGACTGGTTCGCTCTGTTTCATTCGTGTAGCTTAGTGGAATTCGTGTCTTAAAGCCCGGACAACATTTGGGGACAATCGCGATGCGACAATCGAGTTCACGAGGACGTTCTTCTCTTCAGACTGATCTAAAACGTCTCGCCACGTTGGCGTACCACCGGCTCGAAAGCAGCCAGGATCTGGTTCGAAGATCTCACCGCTTACGCAAGGCTGGTCACGCGGATCTTGATCATCTTCAAAAACTCTACGACTGGCTCTTTGTTCCGATCACGCTTTGGCCGATCGATATCGAAGGATTATTTCGCATTTTCTGAAAACACGGGTTGACAGCTAGTCAGCAGCTTTGAAAGTCATGAACTTTCACCTATCAAAAACCTATGAAAAAAATCGTCGCAACATTCCTGATATTCTCTTCCATTGGCTTGGGCGTGATTGCATTTGGCGTGGGCGGTTCGCCTCGACCGAAGGCAAGCGCGGACGCCTTTATCCACGGGCCCGACGTCGACAATTCAAGCGTGGTCGTCCAACTCAGGGGCGATCCGCTAAGCACGCATTCCGCTACCAAACCAGCTCCGGGCAAGACAATCGATTTCAACAGTAACACCGTTAAATCGTACCGTGCTCAACTCGCTGTGTTGCGCAACGGTTTCAGAAACTGGCTGCGCACCAACGCGCCGAACGCGAAAATAACCAGTGAGTACGACATTTCACTTAACGCGGTCGCCGTGCAACTTAACGGGACATCCCTGGAGACGATTGCAGGCGCGCCGATGGTGCAACAGGTTCAGTACAATGCTCTCTACCATCCCAACCTGAGCCAGAGCTACCAGATCATTAATGCATCGGGCGCCTGGGGCGAGGCGGGGGGCAGAGCCAATGCGGGTGCTGGCATCAAGATTGGCGATATCGACACTGGTATCGATAATACGCATCCGTTCTTCAACCCGAGCGGCTTCAGTTATCCTCCCGGATTTCCAAAGTGCGACGCAGCAGACAGCAATTCGCATCATCAAGACCAGGACTGCAAGTACGTCTCGCAAAAAGTCATTGTCGCGAAGGTGTTCTACAACAAGGCCCAGCAACAGGGCCTCGACGCACAGGCCATTCAGGACCATGGGACACATACCGCCGGGATCGCGGCCGGAATTTACGACCCTAACCTCAATGCTGTCGTAAATGGCGTCAGCATCGGTGACATGTCCGGAATCGCGCCGGGTGCCTGGCTGGGCAACTACAACGTCTTTCCCGGCGACGTTGTTAACGCCCGCAGCGAAGACATCCTCAACGCCGTCGAGGCCGCGATCGCCGATGGAATGAACGTTCTCAATCTGTCGCTGGGCGGCACCTACCATGGTAACAACGACCTGCTTGCGAACGGACTCGACAATGCGGTGGACGCGGGCTTGGTCGTGGCGGTGGCAGCCGGTAACAGCGGCCCCGGGGCAGGCACGATTGAGTCACCCGGTCGCGGGCGCAAGATCATCACGGTCGGCGCGAGCACAAACAGACATTTCGTCGGCCAGCCGTTCACGTATCCGGCTGGCGGTGGAACAACAATCGGTGCGGCGGTGGGTGACTTTCCGCCGTTGCCAGGAGCGTCGTTCGATCTCTTCGACACGCATTCCACCAGCTGCACGAGCATCGACCCCGGCGCCTCCGGCAAGCTGGCGATCGTTGACCGCGGGGGTTGCACTTTCAGCACGAAAGTACGCAACGCGATCGCGGCCGGTGCGGTCGGTGTGCTTGTCATTAACAACGTCGAGGGCGACCCGACCGCCATGGCAAAGGATGGCGGCGGTGGCGATGACCTGCCGGCAGTGATGATCAGTAAGAACGAAGGGGCAGCTCTGCGCGCATCCGGGGCGACTGATGCCTCAGCGGAGGCGACGTTCCAGGAGTTCATCACGGCTAACCAGGATATCCTCGCAGGCTTCAGCAGCCAGGGCCCGACGGCTGTGGACTTCGCCGTTAAGCCCGACCTGACCTCGGTCGGCGTCAACGTCCTCAGCTCGATCACGTGCGTGGGCAAGCCCAGCACGTGTCCAGGCGACGGTACTGGTTGGGCATTCTTCAGCGGCACATCGATGTCAACGCCGCACATTGCCGGGTCGGCGGCTGTGCTCCTGGGTCTCAATCCATCCTGGTCTGCCGCGCAGGTTAAGTCGGCGCTAGTTAATCACGCCGACTTGGTGATCAAGGATGCCTTTACCGCCTTGCACGATATCGGACCGACGGCGCAGGGTGCGGGCCGTGAGAACCTGTCAGTAGCGGCGGACGCGACAACATGGATGGATCCGGTCTCGGCGAGCTTCGGCAAAGTAACCGTTGGGCATCCGACATCGTTGACGATCACGCTTTACAACCCGACTGGCAGCAGCCAGACGTTCAGCGTGTCGACGACGAAGTTCACCCCGGACACGTTCGGGGGCACTGTCCCCAGCATTTACGATGCTGGGACCCTGAGCGCTGGCGATAGCCGAATCACCGTCCCGGCCAGTGTGACCGTGCCGGCCAACGGTTCGACCACAATGACGGTGACGGTCAGTGCGGATCACGGCGATGTGGTCCAGGGTTGGATCAATCTCGATGGCCCGGGCTCCAACGACCTGCATTTCGCATACTACGCTACCGTCGGCCGCTAATAATCAGATTGAAAAACATCAAACAGGGACGCGGATAAACCGCGTCCCTGTTTTTTTGTACATAGCAGATTCGCTGGCCAAGAACCGGCCTGCGCCCTCCGGAAAAAACAGGGCGGTTCTTAGCACTGATCCATCGACAATGCTGGAATGTTGCAGCTAAGATGCGTTAGTTATGTCGGCTTTGCACACATTCGCCCTGGCAATTTATCTCGCGCAGATCTTTGCGGCTGCTTTTCTTGCGATTCTTTTCCTTCAATCAGGAATCGATAAAGTTGCCGATCGCCACGGGAATCTCGAATGGCTAAAAGGACATTTCGCCAAGAGTCCGTTGGCGGGAACCGTTCCGGCACTGCTGACTATCATAACAATCCTTGAGACGGCGGCCGGCGCTTTGAGCGCAATCGGTTGCGTCCTGGTAATTCTGTTGCGGGATTCAACGATCGCATTCTACGGCGCTGTGATTTCCGCCGTTGCGATCCTTGCGCTATTTTTTGGGCAGCGAATGGCAAAAGATTATGCCGGAGCGGCGGTGCTTGTTCCCTACTTTTTGCTCGCGCTGGTCGCAATTTACTTGCTTGCGCAGCCCTAATGAGTGGGAAGTGAAAAG
>QHOF01000289.1:5849-6416 GCA_003219335.1 Verrucomicrobiota bacterium
GCCGAACATCCGGAAGGGGCTGCAAAGGATCGGAATTCCGAAGAATTCCAGTGATGAAGTCCATGCGCTCCTCTGAAAGTGAAAGACCCGCCAACTCCCGCACCGGGGATGTTCTGCTGCTGCCGATAGCCGCAGCCGCATTTTGGACGCTCGCCTATCAGCTTGTTCTTGTCCTCAGATGGCCGGCGAAAATCATCACGTGGTGTTTCCTGGCTATGGCCGTTGCCGGTTTCTTTTCTCTCGGACGGCTGTGGAAGAAAACGAACGCAACGCCGGGTAAAGGATATCGGTTTCACCTGTCCCAGGTCCTTCTGCTGGTTCTGGGTATCGCCTACGCAACAACGGCTCTCTTTGTGCGCCGTCCTAATCAAGATGACGTGGTCTATTTTCATCGAGCTCTCGCTCAACTCTCAGCGCTCGACCAGCCGATTGTCCTCCGTCAGACAAGCGTGGATATGGATGCCGCGGTGTTTTCGCCAGTGCATCTGGCAACCAGTCACGAGATGCTCATGGCTTTCCTGGGACATTACCTTGGAATCGATCCTTTGTACTTTTACCAAGTCATCG
>QHOF01000289.1:6445-7221 GCA_003219335.1 Verrucomicrobiota bacterium
TTGTTTTCTATTGGTGCACTCGAAGATTCGGCCTGAATCGCTGGGCTGCGGCAATCGGGGCCTTGCTAGGAATGGCATTTCTGCTCGTCGCCGACCCTGCGCCAATCGGAGCCCTTCTTGGTGCAGGCTTCTCACTCGTCGCTGGCCGACCGCTTGAGTCGATCCAAAGTGCCGGATGGCTCGGGTTTGCGACTGTTTCCGGCTATATGTGGCAGGGTAAACTGATCGTTTGGCTCCTGTTTTTGCCGCTGACTCTTTCGCTTACCTATCGGTTCCTGCGCCGGGAAAACCCCAGCGATCTGATATGGCTTGTTCTTTTAGCGATCGCTGGAGTGGGTTTACATAACAGCGCTCTCTACTTGATCCCAGCAACTATTGGGTGCTCCTGGATAGCTTTTTTTGTGCTTCAGCTTGTGGAAAACAGGACACGACATGATTTAGCCGAGCAAATTCGCCGTGGCCTCCTCCTGCTAATTCCACTCGCCTACCCAATTGGGATACTGATTTTACTTACACTTAACGTCATCCCAAAGCCGATCGACATCCGAATGTTTGGGCCAAGATACATGCCGTGGTCCGAAGCTGTAGATTACGTTCTGGGTGAGCGCACTGAGCACGTGCGCGACGCGATACTCATGGTTGCTGTGCCGCTGCTAATTATAAGAGGGAGGAATGGCCTGTTCCTTTTCTCTTATCTATGCGCTGTGTGGCTGTTTTGTCTGAATCCGCTCCTGGCGCACTGGTGGATGAAGAACATTCTCGCTTACTGTTATTTC
>QHOF01000290.1 GCA_003219335.1 Verrucomicrobiota bacterium
TTCGCGAAGCTTTGGAAAGCATCCTGAGGCAGACGTATCAGGACTGGGAAGCGTTGATTGTGAACGATGGTTCGACTGATGACACGAGCGAAGTTGTCAAAGAGTACAGGAGGAAGGACTCACGGATTCGCTTGATCGAGCATGACAGACAAAGAGGTGCTCAAGCAGCTCGGAACACAGCTCTGCGCGCCGCCCGAGGCAAGTGGATTGCTTTCCTGGACTCCGACGACCGATGGCTTCCAGATAGCCTGGAGGTAAGGTTGAAGGCGACAAAAAAAGGGTCGCAAGTAGTGCATTCAGAATGCTATGTTTTCGAAGGAGAAGGAGATCTTGAATTATTCGCTGTGCCACCGCTTAGAGGACATGTCTATCGCGAATTGCTCCGTAAGCCCGGTCCTATGTTCCAGGGACTCTTAATTTCAAGGGGGGCTTTTGCTCGTCTCGGTTACTTGGATGAGAAGATTGTCGCGTATCAGGAGTGGGATACGGCGATCAGGCTTGCCAGGCACTGCTGTTTTGAGTTCGTGGCCGAGCCAACCTTTATATACGATTGCCGCCATGCAGATACTATTTCAAAAGACTCACTTAGAGAAGCAGTGGGATATGAACAAATCGTAAATAAACATCGCTGGTCAATTCTCCGCCATTTGGGGCCAAAAGCTCTGGCACATCATTACCAACAAGCTGCGTTTTTCTATCTTAAGGCGAAGCGCGTGGAGCATGCGAACCGCTGCTCAACCCGGGCGGTGATGTGCTGGCCTTTTAGGTTGGGGCTAATCTCCGGGGGGAAGAAACATTTTGTAAAACTCATGTCGAAGAGATGGACTCATGCGCATCGGAATTCTTCCTAATTTGTATCCTGCCAGCGGCGGGATATATCAATACAGCCACAATATCTTGCGCGCATTGAACGCCTGGAGTGAGAACGAGTCTAACGACCAGTTTGTTCTACTCTCGAATGGTACGCATGACCTGTCTTTTATCTCGTTAAAACAAGATCGTTGGGAAATCAAGCGGGTTGTAACAAGCCCCTTGAGACAACGCGTGTCAGACGGAGTACGTCGGCTGCTCGGGGAAGGACCGCACCGCGACGCCTTGCGATGGCTACGAAGGCAGTTAGTTACATCCCGATTTAGTCCGAAACCCATGCGGAAGCTTCCCGATCCAGAAGTGATTCGGCATCGAAGCGATCTGCGCAATTGCTTTTTACGCTCGAAATTGGACTTGCTTTTGTATCCTTACCCGACGCCGATCTCGTTTGAAACCGGAGTGCCGTATGTCATGGCAGTTCACGACCTTCAGCATAGACTTCAACCGGAATTTCCCGAAGTCTCGGCAGATGGTGAGTGGGAGTATCGCGAGTATCTGTTTCGCAATGGTTGCCGTTATGCGACGTTAATCATAGCCGATTCAAACGTCGGAAAGGAAGACGTTCTCAACTTCTATGGGGTTTATGGAGTAACCGAAGATAGGGTCAAGGTTCTGCCGTACTTGCCCGCTACCTACCTCGCCGTAGATGTCTCGGAAGCAGAGCGACGGAGAGTTCGAACCATTTATCATTTGCCTGATCGGTATTTGATCTATCCGGCTCAATTTTGGCCTCACAAGAACCATGCGCGTGTCATTCAGGCGCTAGCACTATTGAAGACGGAATACCACATAGACGTTTCTATTGTTTTCTGCGGGTCTCACAGCGGAGAGATACGGGAGAGTACTTATAATAAAGTCATGTCGCTCCGGTCCGAACTCGGAATTGACAGCGAGATACACTACGTTGGTTATGTTTCAAACGAAGATATGTCGGCGGTGTACTCTGGAGCCGTGGCCTTGGTCATGCCGACCTTTTTTGGTCCTACGAACATCCCAGTCTTGGAAGCTTGGGCTTTTGGCTGCCCGGTGCTAACTTCCGATATTCGGGGCATCCGTGATCAAGTGGGTGATGCCGCGGTTTTGGTAGATCCACGGTCAGTGGAATCTATAGCTGGAGGTATCTACCGTCTTTGGACCGACGAGAGCCTGCGACGCAGCCTCGCAGACACAGGGCGCTGCCGGTTATCTAAATACACCGCCGACGATTTTCGCAACCGTCTGATCGAGATTCTGGAAGAAGCAAAGGATCGTGTTCGCTCCAAGGCGGACTAAAGCCTTGAGCCTTCAGATCCAGCAAGGCTTGCTATTCTTATGCAACATGTTGAACAGATTGCATGTGACGAAAAACCGCTAGCTTACATTATCCGGGCAGAAATGAGGCCGGCCAAAACCACTTTCGTGACGCCGCCGGAGTTTAAACAGCAGGTAGGATTCATTGTTTATCCGGCTGGTGGTGCAATTCAGCGTCACGACCATCGACCCCTTGTGCGTCATCTGGTAGGCACCTCGGAAGTCTTAGTTGTCCAAAATGGGCGTTGTGAAATTGACATCTATAACGATAATCGGCAATTGGTTGCCACTCGCGAGCTTCGTCGTGGCGACATTATGCTGATGGTCGGTGGCGGACACGGTTTTCGGATGCTGGAGGACACAGTTTTTCTGGAGATCAAGCAGGGTCCGTATACGGGCGAAGCCGAGAAGCAGCGCTTCTAGGAGTCGTGGCTAGTTTCCAAAGGGCCTCAACTTTGCTTCACCCAAGCTCCAAGCACCTTATAGACGAACGAATGATTTCCGTGAATGAACCACTTCTGGGCGCGCGTGAGTCAGAGTACGTCGCGGACTGTGTACGCACGGGCTGGATTTCCTCAGCGGGGCGCTACGTTAACGAGTTTGAGAGCGGGTGGGCTAGTTACTGCAGTCGCCGTTATGGCATTGGCGTCAGTAATGGGACGGCTGCTTTGCAAACGGCGGTGGCGTGTCTAGGGCTAAAGCCCGGGGACGAAGTCATTATGCCGACTTTTACGATCATCTCCTGTGCTCTTGCTGTTATTTACAGCGGCGGCGTCCCGGTTTTGGTCGATTGTAAGTCACCGACATGGTGCATGGACGTGGAGCAGGTCAAGGACAAGATCACTGCGAGAACGCGCGCGATTATGCCTGTGCATATATACGGCCATCCGGTGGATATGGATCCGATTTTGGATTTGGCTGAAACGCATGGCCTCGCCGTTATTGAAGATGCGGCAGAAGTTCACGGGGCTGAATATCTGGCTGGACGCGGCACGACTCATCCTGCGTGGCGTCGTTGCGGCAGTTTTGGAACTCTAAGCTGTTTTAGTTTTTATGCCAACAAACCTATCACTACCGGTGAAGGTGGCATGGTTCTCACCGATGACCCAAAACTGGCTGACAAGGCTCGTTCTCTCCGGAATCTTTGTTTTGAGCCCAATCGACGCTTTCATCACGAGGAACTTGGGTTCAATTTTCGCCTGACAAATCTACAGGCAGCGCTTGGTGTTGCGCAGTTGGAACGGATTGAAGAAATTATTGCCCGCAAGC
>QHOF01000299.1 GCA_003219335.1 Verrucomicrobiota bacterium
ACGCGATTGCGCGCAAGATCGGTTATTGGGTTTGCGGACGAGCTGGAACAAATTCGGGAGCAGCTCGATTGCGACGCCTTGTTTAGCCTTGAGCGTGTCTGGAGCTGCGACGTTTATCGCGCTGGCGACGGGGTGCATCGCGCCTGGCTTGTGCGCAGAAGAAAGTTCGAGTTGCCGCTGAAGCGATTTGTCCGCGCCGCAAACCTGAAGCATCGCGATTTGTCGCAGCTGGAGGAGTCGCTTTTTGCGAGACGCAAGGCTGGGCGAGTCATCGCGGCTTCACAAATGGTCAAGAACGAAATCGTCGATCTCTACGGCTATCCCGCAGACATGATCGACGTTGTTCGCAACGGCGTTCCGCTCGATCAATTTCAGTTTGACCCACAGCTTCGCGAAAAATCGCGCGAGGATTTGAAACTGAAACCGGACCAAATTGCGCTGCTGTTTGCAGGCTCTGGCTGGGAGCGCAAAGGATTGCTATTCGCGATCGAAGCGATGGCGCTTTGCAAAAACCGAAAAATGCGATTGCTCGTTGCCGGCCGGGGAAATGAAAGGCTGTACAAGACGAAACGCCTGCGCTTTTGGCGCGAAAGGCCGGTGCAGTTTCTTGGCGAGGTTGCAGACATGGTGCGCATTTACGCAGCTGCGGACATCTTCATCTTGCCTACGATTTACGATCCGTTCTCCAACGCCTGCCTGGAAGCGCTTGCCTGCGGGTTGCCGGTAATTACGACGGGTTCCAACGGCTTCAGCGAAATCATTGAGGACGGACTCCACGGATCAATTGTCGATCACGGCGGCAATCTGGTTGGTTTGCGCGACGCTATTCGGCTCTGGGTCGATCCATCGCGCCGCGCCGCAGCGCGGTCGGCGAACATCGAGCGCGCCTCGCAGTTCGATAGTTCAAAAAATGTCGAGCAGACGCTCGAGATTTTAACGCGCGTTGTGCTGTAGCGTCCGCTGTCCTCAGCGGATTTGCCTAACATCAGCCCGCCAACGCAGCTTCCGCGTCCGGGAAAATCTGAAATACCTGATCAAGGCGCGAGATTTCGAAAATCGAGCGCACGGTTTCCTGCAATCCAGCCAGCAAGAATTTACCGCCGTAGGCTTCCACCTTTTGCATCGCTTCAATCAACGCCGCCAAACCGGCGCTGTCGATGTAAGTCACGTCGCTGAGATCCACCACCAGGCGTTCGGGTTTTTTCTCGATCATCGCGTTGAGCGACGCCATTACAGAAGGCGAAACGTGCAGATCGATTTCGCCCTTGAGCGGCAGCACGTTGGAACGGTCATGTCGCGACGTCGGACCTGATGGGGAAGCGTTTTTCATATTTTCACACTGCAATCGTCAATGGATCACCATCCGAGCGTATCGATGATGCTTTCTACATCTGAGAGATCGTCAATCAGAAAATCGGGCTGATATTTTGCAAGTTCATCCCGGCTCCATCGGCCGGTCGCCACCGCGATCGTGCGCGCGCCAAGCTCTTTGCCGCAGGCAATATCGCGCGGCGTGTCGCCAATGACGTCGATCTCGGATGCGGCGAATTCGCGGCCATGCTTCTCTTTAGCGCGGGCGCGAGCGAACCGCCCGAGCTGGTTGCGGTCCCGATGATCATCGGCAAAAGCGCCAAATTCAAAAAAGTGCCAAACGCCGTAGTGCTCAAGCTTCAGGCGCGCGCCGCGGGAAACATTTCCAGTAAGAAGCCCAAGCACCAGACGCGGCCGCGACTTGAGCCTTTCGAGCAACTCCAGCACGCCGGGGAGCAGTTTGCCTTTCCGGCGCGGCAATTCCAGCGAGAGAAAATGCACGTAGCTGTCCAGAAATGCGCTGACGTTTTCGTTCGTCGCCGGAATTTTGTGCTTGTTCAGAATGCTGACGACGATGCCCGAATCAGTCATACCTGCGATTTCGATATCGTGCAGGTCGTCATCAATCCCGAAGCGCTCCTTGAAAGCCGACTTGAGCGCCTGTACGCCGGCACCGCCCGAATGGATCAACGTGCCGTCAATGTCGAAAAGCAACAGGCGCTTTGTTTGCGCTGTCATCCCGAGCCCTGCGACTCCGCTCAAGGCAGGCTTCGTCGAGGGATCCGGCTGCATTAGCGTCGAGTTTGCCACGGGATTCGTCGGGCTCAAAGGCTTGGCGCGTGCATCATCAGCACCGCGATCATGCTGCCGAGAAAAACGAGCAGCACAATTGCCAGCCCGATAACAATTCCGTTGCGAACCGGGTCGCCTTCCTGTCTTTGACGCCGGAACGGCGACGCGTTGGTAAAATCGGCAGCTTCTGTGTTTGGGACCGCTGGCTCTCTCACGTTGATGATGGATTTTGGCATTCTAGTTGTAATCTAACCGACAATTTAGCTTTTGGTCGAGTGATTCTCTGATTTGGCTAATCCAACCTCTAGCCGGCCTTTGCTTGGGTACCGAACCTCTTGGCGTCGCAATTGACCTCACATGGGCGCGCCCGCATAGTGCCGCTTTCATGGCAATCGAGTTTACGCGCAACTTCTGCATCATCGCGCACATCGATCACGGCAAAACGACGTTGTCGGACCGGTTGCTCGAGCGCACGGGCACGATCCAGGAGCGGGAAAAGCAGGACCAGCTTCTTGATTCCATGGATTTGGAGCGGGAGCGGGGGATCACTATCAAAGCGCATCCGGTGATGATGCGTTACACAAGCAAGTCAGGCGCGATGTATCGGCTGAATCTGCTCGACACGCCGGGGCACGTCGATTTCGCCTATGAAGTTTCGCGCAGCCTCGCCGCGTGCGAGGGCGCGCTGCTGGTGGTGGACGCGGCACAAGGGGTAGAAGCGCAAACGGTGGCGAATGTTCATCTCGCTCACAAACAAGGGCTGACGATTGTTCCGATCATCAACAAGATTGATTTGCAGAATGCTGATGTGGCCTCGGTACAGCGGCAATTGGAAGAAATCCTCGCCATTCCCGCGGAGGAAGCCATCCAGGCGAGCGCGAAGCTGGGGATTGGGATTGACGAAATTCTTGAGGCGATCGTGACGCGCATTCCCGCGCCGCGACCGCTGGGAGACGATACGTTGCGCGCTCTGGTTTTCGATTCGGTGTTTGATGTTTATCGCGGCGTGGTCGGCTACGTGCGCGTCGTTTCTGGAACAATGGAGGCAGGCCACGGAATCATGTTGATGAGCAACAACGCGCGCTACGAGATCAAGGAGGTGGGCGTGTTTACGCCCAAGATGCGTGTGCAGGAAAAGCTCAGCCCCGGCGACGTCGGTTATTTCATCGCGAACATCAAATCGACCGCCGACATGAAAATCGGCGACACCATCACCGACCAGCGACACTCTGCGCGCGAGCCGCTTCCCGGATTCCAGGAAATT
>QHOF01000300.1 GCA_003219335.1 Verrucomicrobiota bacterium
CGAGATGTGGTTCTCAATGTGGGTGCGCGGCTCGAAGAAGTTTTGCGCGTTCATCAGCGTCGTGCCGACGACTTGATCACGCTCGTACGGCAAACGGCTGCCAATCTGTTAGAGATTCCGTTCCACGCGCCAGAGAGCAGCGAAGCCTTCGAAGCCAGGCGCGAACCGTTTTGGGTAACAACGGCGCGAACGACCGAGTTAAATCCGATTCCGTCGGGGGCATTCGACCAGTTTTTGCCCGCACCGATGCGTAAAAGAACAATCCGAAAGCGCTTGCATGAAGAAATCAAGGCCGTGGTGATTCGCAATGTTGAGAACCTCCGCTGGGCCACGCGGCAAAACATGGAGGACACGTTCCGCTATTTCGGTGCTGAACTCGATGAGCGACTCGCTATGAGTGTGGATGCTACGCGCGGCGCCATGAGAAAAGCGCTGGAGCAACGCAAACAGCACGCTGAGCAAATCGATTCTGACATTGAGACGAAGCAAAGAGGTTTGTCACAATTGGCTGAACCACGCATTCGGCATCCCCTGCAGTAGCGGAGAAAGCGCCGATGCCTGCTCTGGAACAATGACAACATTTTATTGTCCCATCTGCTGGGCCGAAGTCCCGGAGAGCGCAACCGTTTGCCCGCATTGCCATACTGATATTTCGGAACTGATTTCACAGGCGGATTATGTCGATAAGCTCATCGCCGCTCTGCGTCACAAAGAACCGATGACGCCTGTACGCGCCGCGTGGATTCTTGGTGAGCGCCTTGAACAGAAGGCCGTGCCCGCGCTCGCGAAAATTGTGAAGAAGGCGAAGGACGCATTTCTTGTCGAAAGCGCGGTTGAAGCTCTCGGAAAAATCGGCGGCACCACGGCGACAGCGACCGTGCGCGCCGCAACTCAGCATCTGAGCCTGCGCGTCCGCGTTAAAGCGCGAGATGTGCTAAGGGAACTTGTATCGAAGGGCTCGCCTCCTGTGGATGAACTAGCGTAGCCAGTTGCCGTTATGGTTTAACTTAGGCGGGTCTCCGGCGCAGCGGCTGCCGGTTAGCAGGATATTTGTGAACGAAGGCGTGTTTGCGCGGCGCATTGCGCAGCGGAATTCGAGTTTGTTTTTGCGCAGGCAATTGCCGCCGCGGATGATTCGGCCCATTCCCGCGCGCGGCACCGCGAGATTTCCAGCGGCGTAACGCTTGTAAACATCCGGCTGATACCAATCGGCGCACCATTCCTCGACGTTGCCGACCATTTGGAAAATTCCGTAAGGCGAGCAGCCTTCGGGAAATGTGTCCACAGGCACAGTAGTTTCTTTTCCATCGTGACTGCCCCACCAGCCCAAGCGATCGGGATCCCACTCGTTTCCCCAGGGGTAAATGCGGCCATCATCGCCGCGAGCGGCTTTTTCCCATTCAATTTCTGTGGGCAACCGCAAGCCGGCCCATTCGCAATAAGCTTGTGCGCCAAACCAGGTCACGTTGATTACTGGGTGCATTTCGAACTCAGGGATCGCGCGATACGGTTCGGCTTCGTTAGACGATGGAACGATGCGATCGAGCCATGAAATCCAACGCTGAAGTTGTTCGGCGGACGGTTTCGTATCTGAGAGAAAGCGGGCGAACTGTTCGTTCGTGACAGCGAACACGCTGAGATAGAAATTGTCGATCTCAGCGCGGAACTGGGGCGTCTCGTGCCCCAGCGGAAACTGCGGCCCGGCCTTGTCCATCCGTTTCGCCGCTTCGGTCTGCTCCATGGTTGAGCCCATGATGAATTCGCCAGCGGGAATCAATCGCATCAGCGAACCATCTTTTTCGTTGGTCCAGGTCTCGATCATTTCAACGCTTCAACGCTATTCTCCACCTGCTTGATTTGTTCCGCGAGCGATGGCTATTTTTCACTCGGCAATGGAGTTTGCTCGTCCGGCGGCTGCCGGACAAAATGCCGAGAGGCTGATGACTCCTACCGAGAAAGTTCGGAAGGAGCAGTCAATTCAGGTGAACTCACAAGCTAGTCTTGCTGCGGATTTGGGAACGCGCGGCTGTCCGGTTTGCAATTATGTCATCAAAATGGCCCGGGATTTCTTCGCCCACTGGCAGTATGCGCTCTCGTCGGACGAAGCAGCACAGGAAAGTTTTGCGACAGAGCTGGGATTTTGTCCGCGTCACGCCTGGCAACTTCACAGCATGTCTTCGCCCTGGGGCGAGTCGATTGGGCTTGCGGCATTGACAGAAAAAATCGCACGCGCGCTGGCGATCATAGAATGCGATGAAACCGCCAGTTCTAACGTCTACAAAATTCCGCGGGTTCCAGAGAATTGCCGCGTTTGCGCGATGCTCAAAGACGCAGAGACGGCTTATGTGGAGTGCCTGGCCACTTTTATTTCTGATGATGAAGGAGCGCAGCTCTACAAGCGTTCGGGAGGACTTTGTCTTCCGCACCTCGCGCGGATGCTTGCGATTGTGTCAAAACCCGTTCGCAAATTCCTCCTAACGACTGCGTCGCGTCGATTTGAACAGGTCACACAGCAGATGCGTAACTATGCAGTAAAGCGCGAGGCGCTCCGGCGCGACCTGATCAGCGCGGATGAAGAAGACGCTTCGCTCCGCGCATTAATTCATCTTGTTGGTGCAGAGGAGTATTGCGCTCCATGAACAAAAGTTTCGCGTTCTTCGAGCGAGAGCGAGAGATAGATGAACTGGGGCGTCTCTACGCCTTGCGCAAGCGCGTGCTCATTGTGGGGCCAGCTGGCGTCGGAAAGACGGCGCTCTTGAGGCAACTCCGACAACAATGCCCGTTGCTGGTCTGTGAAGATACGTCAAGTCTGCGCCGGGTTTGCGATAGCGCCGAACGGCAACTTGGCTGGTCGCATCCCCGACTCAACGTGATCGAGCGCAAGAACCGGTTGCTTGCTTATTTGGCGCGACGTGGCGAGCCAGTGGCCTTCGATCACGTGGCGCACACTCCGCCGCGGGTCGCGCGATTTATCGCGCTTCTTGCCGAGCGGATTCCAATCTGGACCACTTGCCGCTGCGACCGGCCTGATGAGATCGGGCATATCTGGCAGAACCTCTACCAGTTCCCGCGCATTGAACTCTCCCCGCTTACTGAAATCGAAACGCGGATGCTTATCGAAGAGGCCGTCGGGCAGGGGAACATCCAGATGGATGCGCGCAAGTACGCGGATGAATTGCACAGGATGCGCGGTGGCAATCCGCGAATATTGGAAGAACTGCTCATCGAGCTCGCGGCTCGCGAATACCGTATCGACAGTTCGTTCGGTCTTGATCTGCTCGATCTGGACCGGCGGATTCATGAGATTGATATCGCGATCAAAGCAACCGCGGAAGCACCGGCCAGGAAATGAACGAAGAGACCGGCGCCAACGGCTTTAGCGAGCACCATCAGCGGCATGTGCGTACTACGTTTCAGTACATCGACAAATTGCTTTCTGAGGCGGAGCACATCATGGCGGATGCGGGTTCGCCGTCGCCATTCGGGAGATACTCCGACGATACGACGCCGATTCAGCGCAAGGTGACGCACGATTACATCTTGCGAATCCGCGAGGCGATGCGGCGCGTCATGGACGAACTGAACATTCCGCCATCTGAACCGCATTCGGGCGCCGTATGGGCCGCCGCGATTAATCTGATGTACTGTTCGATCTCGCTGAACGAGCTTACGCCGGAACGTATGCTCGCCTACGGACCGCTTTCTGCGGAGGCTGCCAATAAATTAGACGGCATCCGTGCCGAGCTGGATGGATTAGTAGCCAAACTGCGAAGTTTCCTGGGCAAAGGCGCAGGCGGCGATCTGCAACAGCGGCTTCAACAATTAGGCAAAACAGGCCATGAGATTCGGTTGCTCAGTGAAATCGAGAGGATCGTCACTGCGCATGGTCTCGTCGAATTTCGCGGGACTGTGGGCATGCTGCTGGATCGAATGGAATCGGCAGCGTTTGAAGTCGGCGTCTTTGGCAGGGTCAGCTCCGGCAAGTCGTCGCTGCTGAATTATATTTTGCAAATCGACGTGTTGCCCGTCGGCGTCACGCCGGTCACGGCGATCCCGACGCGCATCAGTCACGGACCGGTTGCCGAAGCTGGAATCGAGTTTGCCGAAGCGCAGTCCGAGTTGCCTGAATTTGCGAGCGAGCAAAAAAATCCTGGCAACAAAAAGCACGTCACGCGCATTTTCGTGAAGCTGCCGTCCGATCGGCTGGCAGAAGGCGTCACTTTCGTCGATACGCCCGGGGTTGGCTCGCTCGCGGTTGCTGGCGCGGAGGAGACCATCGCGTATCTGCCGCGATGCGATCTGGGCATCGTTTTGATCGACGCGAGCGCAGGCCTTACCCAGGATGATCTGGTCGTGGTGCACGCGCTTTATCAAGCCGGCGCGAGTACGATGGTGCTCATCAGCAAAGCCGATCTGTTTAGCGCCGCCGATCGAGAGCAAATGATTAGGCACGTGAAAACGAACCTGCGCACCCAGCTTGATATCGAACCGCCCGTGCATGCCGTCAGCGTTTTCGGTGCCGATGCGGCGTTATGCGATCGCTGGTTTGAAAACGAACTGCGGCCGTTCCTGGCGCAACATCGCGAACTTGCTATCACTTCACAAAAACGCAAAATCGGCGCTTTGCGCGAGGCGGTCATCGGCGCGTTGGAGCGCAGACTGCAGGCGGAATCAGCAGCGACTCTCCCCGCCAGCGCGAGTTTGCCTGATGAAGCGACCGAAGCTTTGTGCAACGGCGACCGAATTTTGGAGCGCGCACAAGGCGAATCCTTTTTTCTCACCAAAAAAATTACGAAGATGCAGCGCGCGATCGTTGATGTCGCTGCGGAGCGGATCGCAGCGGCGTTGATCGAGTCAGACGATGTGGATGCGTCCTCAATTTTTTCCGAGACGCTGACGCAGATGATTGCCGAACCTGTTGCTGCAACGCTCCGTTCAATCGAGCAGACGCGCGATGCTCTGGCAAAAGCGATGGACGTCGTGGTCTCGGCTTCAGGTCGCGATGTTCCTGAGCAATTACCCAAGCCGACAGGCATGCCCATGATGGACGTGAACGAAATTTCCCAAAAGACCGTCATCGAAAAGCCACGCCTGCTTCTGCTCTGCCCGACGCGTCGGCCATCCAAAACGATCTTCGGATTTTGCGCCACTGGGACACTGCTGAGGCAGAGTCTGCGATTCGCGGCATACGCAAATCGCCTCCGGCGCTGGATGGAGCAAAGCATCAACGCGCTGCGCAACCCGTTTAATGCATTCGCCGATATGCATCGCGCGCACTTTGATGCTGCGCAGGCAGTAGCAGGGACAACTGACGCGTCAGCTATTGAAAACGATCTTCGGATTATGCGGGAATGGGAAAAAACTGCCGAAGCGGGGCCCGTCAGCGAGAGGTGAGCTTCGCCCGTTGCGGGGCAGACGAATCGTTTTGTTGTCCATTGGAAATTGCGGCGCATTCACGTTAGAAGTTAAGCCT
>QHOF01000301.1 GCA_003219335.1 Verrucomicrobiota bacterium
TGGCTTTGCTTTAGCCTTACGTATTCGCGGGGAGATCCTCGTGGACTTCCGGTACGATCACGATTTCTCGTCCTGGCTGCGCTTTTATTCCCGGTAGGCGTGTCCCTGCTTCTCCGAGGCCAACTGGCGCCGGTTTTTCCTCAGAGCTTGTCGGGCGAAACCTGGTGGATTCGCTCTCACGCGGCGGCCAAAACACTGAATGGCTTTTTGCTGGTGGCCACGGTGCTGGTTCTCATGAATCTGGAGAAGACCTTCCGTTCGGCTGTCGGGACGATGCGATGGAGAATTAAGTTTATCGTTCTTGGTCTCGGGATTGTGTTCGGAGCGCGCATTTACACTCTGAGCCAGGGGCTGCTCTTTTCAGGAGAGATCATGGCCTTAACAAGTGTTGATATAGTCGCGCTGCTGATTGGGTGCGCATTGATGGCGGTGGCCTTTCTTCGGAGTGGTTTCGGCGAAATCGATGTCTATCCTTCCCATGCTGTTCTGCGCAGGTCCCTGACGGTTCTGTTGGTTGGGGCGTATCTTTTTATTGTCGGCGTGCTTGCCCAGATCGTGGCGCGGACCGGCAAACTGGGAACATTCCAGTTCCAGGCTTTCGTGGTGCTGTTGGGATTTGCCCTCCTGGCTGTGTTATCGTTCTCAAGTCGGATCCGGCAAAACATCGGGCGTTTCGTTAGCCGCCATTTTAAAAGGCCGCAGTATGATTTCCGCCAGATATGGACGCGCTTTACTCAATGCACCTCCAGTGTGCTCGATCAGCCCGGCTTGTGCGCTGCAGCCGCAAAATTGATCTCCGAAGCCTTTAACGTTTTGTCAGTCACTATCTGGCTATTTGATGAGCAAGACCGGCTCGCGTTCGCGGCGTCCACCTCTAGATCAGAACGCGAGACCAACGGCGCGCTCACAAAGCTGGGCGGCTTGGAGCCAAGCCCAGCGAGTGTTCGCAGGCTTTCCAAACCTTTTGATCTGGAAAAAGCGAAGGGCGATTTTGCAGAGAGCTTGAGGCGCATCAGTTCGAGCCAATTTCGCACTGGAGGCGATCGGGTTTGTACGCCGTTATGGACGGGAGATCGCTGCATAGGCGTGGCAATCCTGGCAGATCGCGTCGGTGGCGTTCCCTACACGGTTGAAGAACTGGATTTGTTGAAATGCATGGGCGATCAGATTGCAGTGGGCCTGCTGAACCTTCGGCTCACGGAAGAGGTGATGCGGGCGAAAGAACTGGAGGCCTTTCAAGCCGTCTCCGCATTCTTCCTTCATGATTTGAAAAACGCGGCCTCAACTCTAAGCCTGACGCTTCAGAATCTGCCTGTGCATTTTGATGATCCCATTTTTCGACAAGACGCCTTGCGCGGGATCGGCGAGACAGCAAATCGAATCAACCAGCTTATCAGCCGCGTTGGCGCTTTGCGACATCTCGAACTCAAACCTGTGGAAGCGGACCTGAATCTGCTCGTTGCTGACGCGCTGGAAGTCTTAAACGGCGCGACGGAAATAAACGTCGTGAAGGAGCTTCGCCTGCAGCCAAAGCTCAGGGTAGACCCAGACCAATTCCGCAGTGTGATCACTAATTTGCTCCTCAATGCTCGCGACGCACTTGGACCACGAGGCGAGATCAGAATTGAGACGAGGCGAAGCGACAGTTGGGCCATACTTTCAATCGCCGATAATGGATGCGGGATGAGTCCGGCGTTTGTAAGGGCCTCTCTTTTCCGCCCGTTTCAGACAACAAAGAAGAAGGGCCTCGGCATCGGCATGTTTCAATCCAAGATGATTGTGGAAGCGCATCGGGGAAAGATTCAGGTCGAAAGCAGGCCCGGCGCCGGCACAACTTTCCGGGTAATGTTGCCTCTGAACGGCCACGCACGATGAAACCGAAATTGCTCATTGTCGACGACGACGAAGCGATCCGGACTCAGATGAAATGGGCGCTGAACCAGGATTACGAAGTCCATTTCGCCGAAGACCGAAAAGGGGCTCTTGAAGTTTTCGAGGCCAACTCCCCGGCGGTGACGTTGCTTGATCTGGGTCTCCCACCTCGCCCTAATGAATGCGATGAAGGATTGGCGGCGCTGTCCGAAATACTCGCCGTCGATAGTACGGCTAAGGTCATCATCGTCTCGGGGCAGGGGGAAAAGCGGAATGCCATCGAGGCGGTTGGCGCGGGCGCTTACGATTTCTTGTGCAAGCCGGTGGAGATGGAGGAACTGAAGCTGCTCCTTCGGCGATGCATCCACGTCGTGGAACTCGAGAAAGAATACCGCGAGTTACAACAGAGGCAGCGCTCCGATGTGTTTGAAGATATGCTCGGCACCGGTCCACAAATGCAGGCAGTTTTTGCTTTCATTCGCAAAGTAGCCGGAACGAATGCTCCGGTGCTCCTGCTCGGAGAAAGCGGCACCGGCAAAGAAATGGCAGCCGCGGCGATTCATCGTCGCAGCGCGCACAAGGATGGCCCTTTTGTCGCGATTAACTGCAACGCCATTCCCGAAAACCTTCTGGAGAGTGAACTCTTCGGCCATGAGAAGGGCGCTTTTACTGGTGCTCACATTCAGCGCAAAGGGATGATCGAAACAGCCACTGGCGGCACGCTGTTTCTGGATGAGATTGGCGAACTTCCGCCCGCCATTCAGGTAAAGCTACTCCGTTTTCTCCAGGAACACCGTTTGCAGCGGGTGGGCGGGAGACAGGAAATTCAGATCGATACACGGCTGGTCGCCGCGACCAATGCTGATCTGAAACAGCTGATCGACAACGGGAAATTTCGGGAGGATTTATATTTTCGTCTTGCCGTGGTCACCATCCGGCTACTGCCGCTTCGCGAGCGAGGCGAAGACATCGTGTTCCTGGCCCGCGAGTTTCTGCAAAGGTATGCTGTCCAAAGCGGCCGGACAAAGCTTGTTTTCGCGCCTGATGCGCTACGCGCAATGACCCGTTATTCATGGCCTGGGAATGTGCGTGAACTTCAAAACCGTGTAAAACGGGGGGTCATCATGGCCAGCGGATCGCGAGTGACTGCGAAAGATCTCGAGTTGGAACCGGATCAGGGTGTGATATCCTCATCTGCAACGACTCTAAGACAAGCACGCGAGCACGTCGAACGTGAAATGATAGAGCAAGCGCTCAAGAGAAATTCCGGTAAAATCACTTCCGCAGCTGCTGATCTCGGCATCAGCCGGCCGACTTTTTATGAATTAATGGAGAAACTCGGCATTGTCAATGGCAAAGAGCGCGGCAATAACACCAACTAAGATCGAAATCATTCCTCTACATGCAAGCACCCAGAACCTTATTCAAAATTGTAACCCTTGTTCTAGCCGTCACGTTCATCACTGCTTGCTCCAAAGAAGCCAGGAAGAGCCGCTTTCTTGCCGAGGCCGACAATTATTTTAAAGCCGGCAACTACGACAAAGCCAAGCTGAGCTATCTCAA
>QHOF01000302.1:0-6988 GCA_003219335.1 Verrucomicrobiota bacterium
CGAGCTCGCTCACGAGATTGCAAAGCAATTTGGCGTCGGCCGCCGATACGCGTTGTAGCCGAAATCGCCGCATTTGCATCGGAACCAGCTGCGCCGTAATCAACTCGGCGCTGATTGCGTCCAATTCGATCAGATGCATCAGCGCCAGATCGCCACGGAACATTTCGTAGCCGCTGATCCCTTCGTAGTCGGTGAGAAAATCGCCGCAGCCGTGGAGAATGAGGCGGCCGTTGAAGACTTCGATCGCTTTCACGTGGTGCGAGGAATGCCCGTGCACGAGCGCAACGCCTTCCGCGACCAAACGATGAGCGAACGCGACCTGTCCACGCGGAATTTCGTAGCCCCAATTGCTGCCCCAGTGGATCGACGCGACGATCAAATCGCCCGGCCGCTGGAATTGACGCATCGCGTCTGCGAGATGCGCAGCAGCTTCTTCCGAAAGGTCATCCAGCAGATTCACTCCCGGGGAAATCCTGGTGGCTTTCCACTCTTGCGGGATACCGCTGGTAGTCGATCCAAATGAAAATAAAAGCACCCGGCCTTTGTCTGGGACATCCAGAATCGCGGGGGCCGCTGCTTGTTCCGCATCGTTGCCCGCGCCCGAATGAGCGATGCCCGCTGCATCCAATGTTTGCAGCATTTCGGACAATCCATCATATCCCCAGTCCAGAACGTGGTTATTTGCCAAAGCGCAGGCGCTGATTCGCGCGGCGGCGAGGCAGCCGGCATTCTGCGGGTGCATGCGATAATGAATTCCTTTTCCCGGCCACGGCGTTTCAGCGGACGTGATGGCGGTCTCCAAGTTTACAATTCTCAAATCGACGTGAGCCGCTTCCAGTTCTTGCAGCGCATCGCCCCAGATGTAATCAAGGCGAAACGGGCGCGGTATCGATCCATGAGCTTTCTCGGCAAGATCGAGATATTCGCGGGCATCGCGCACGTACGGTTCGTATAAAATTGGATTCACCGGATGCGGCAGCGCCTGATCAATGCCGCGCCCCGTCATCACGTCACCACAGAGAAAAAGGCGCATGCCGGTGGGACCCAAACCGATCGGCGGACAAACGGTTTCGCAATCTGGTTTGCCCGCCTTCTGCTGCGAGAAAAAATCTAACAATTACGAAGGGAAGTGTTACCCATGTCCTGACTGCACCGGAGTTCGACTGGGAACCAGTGTCTTGGATTTTGGAGGTTGCATAGCCGGGACTTCTACCGTGAGCATTTCCACTCGCAAATAATTCAATACCACCGGCGCAAGGATCAGGCCGGGAATGCCCATGAGCCGTTCGCCAATGATCAGCGCGACCAGTGTCAGCCAAACGGGATTCCGTATCCGGTCGCCGATGATTTTGCTATTTAGAAAATATTCCAGCTTGTGAATTACTACGAGAAACACCAGCGCGAAGATCGCCAGCTTCAGAGACACTGTTAAAGCGACAAAGACAATGACCGTGTTGCTCACCAGATTGCCGACGATAGGCACAAGGCCGCAAAGAAAGGCGACTGCAATGAGCAATGGGGCATACGGCATCTGAACCGCGAAAAGGAAAATCCCGGTCAGCGCCGTGTTGATCAGCGAAATCGTGATCTGCGCTCCCATCACTGTGGCGAAGCTACGGTAGAAATCGCGGAACCGCGTGGAAACTTCATCACAGCAGATGGAGTAAAGATTGTTTTTCACGCGGTGCGTGCTGCGGTAAGGATCAAGCCCGGTTTTGAAAAACAGGCTCGCGGCCGCGACTATTCCCAAGATGCTGAAAACCAGCGTCACAGTGGTGGTTTTCGCGAAGTTAGCCACGTTTCGCAGATAATGCGCTTCCTCGCCAAGCGTCTGGATGACGACTTGCCTGAGGCTTTCAAAGTCAGTGAAGGGCAACTCGATCTGGCGCTTCTGCGCCCACGCGTTCGCCGACGGAATGGAAGTATCGGCCACGTCCGGCAACGCCAGAATGGCAGCGCGAGTCAAAAACACTGCGGCGGCGGCGATCCCAGCGACAACGATGACGAACAGAATTAAGGCGAGCCATTTTCGTTTGGTGAGAAAATAGAACTGGCGCAGCGCAAAGTACGAGAACAAGACCACCAACAGCGGAGCGCCAAGATACAGAACGCCTGCCAAAATAATTGTGGCGGCAAGCACCGCGTAAGAAAGTCGGATGGGGGTAATCATCGTTCGCGTTCCTCTTTTTAAGTCGATCCCTGCCAGACATTGTCAACTATGTGGCTAATTGCTGTTGAGTGCCCTGTCCTCAGGCGCATAGCTTCGGCGTTCTGAGTCATGGTCGTTGGCAGAACACTCCGAAGCTTTGTGTATCTGTTTAGCGTCCGGTGCAGAAAGCGCCGGAGCACCGTCGCAGTCCAAGACGCAAGCGAGCAATATAGGCTAGCAAATGACGGGCACGTTTTGGAGCGCGGCGCTGCTGTGCCGCTTTCACAGACCAAAGCAGCTACCGCGTCTTATCGGCGATAGCGCCAATTGCTTTTCCGCACCGCCACGACCAGCGGTGAATCATGACGCTCTTCCATTTCTGCGCGCGTAAACGGAAAAACATCCACCGGCACACTGAGTGATTTTTCAGGCAAAAAACGCGGGATGCGATCCCGCGGCGAATCGTTCGCCTCCCGTAACACAATGAAAACGTCTAGGTCGCTGCCAGGCGCATAAGTGTTGTTTTCAAACGACCCAAACACGACGATCTCTTCGACTTCGGGGTGTGTTGCCAGCAGCTCGCGCGCATATTCGTCCATCCCGCGGCGCACCGCCGCCACATCAACCGAGAATATTTTTACAGAACTCAACGATTGCCTCCGCGTTTTCGATCGCCCTGTCCGCTTCTCGCCGCGTGTAGTAATCCACCGGCGCGCCCCGTTCGAACCCGTTCGGATAGCGGGTGGGAATATAATGTTTGTCCAGTTCTCGGGCCCGATCCATCAATTCAGAGCCCGGACGAGATTCGTCAGGCAAATACTCAAATAACTTTACCAGCGCATGTCCCCACGCTTCCAAGTGTAAATGCTGATAAAGAGCTTTGATCGCCTTCTCTGCCGCCTGATGCGACGCAAATGCCGCCCATTCAAAATGCGCCGATTCGCATGCATCGCCTGCGGCGCGCAGATCCGCTTCCGCTTGCCGCAACCAATCTCGTGAGCGCTCCGGCATGGTGACACTGTAGCGGGGATCGGCGATCCCGGCGAATCTTTGGCGTCGTTTGCGGCAAGCCGGTGTCGCCTCCGAAAGCTTTCGGGGCTCCAGCTACGCGGCTTGCCCGGTCTCTTTCTCAGCGCGCTCTTTCAACGCCGCTTTTCGTGAAAGTTTTACCCGGCCCTTATCGTCGATCCCGATGCACTTGACCCAAATGATGTCGCCGACTTTGGCCACGTCTTCGGTGCGCTTTACTCGAAAATCCGCGAGCTCCGAAATGTGCACCAGTCCGTCTTTGCCCGGCAAAACTTCGACAAACGCGCCGAACTCCTTGGTTGAGACGACACGTCCCTGATAGGTCTGGCCAATTTCGATTTCGCGCGTCATCCCGCTGATGATTTCCTTCGCGCGCGCCATACTCTCGCCACTGGTCGCATAAATGTGTACCGACCCGTCGTCCTCGATGTTAATTTCAGCGACAATGCCCTTGATCGTCTTCCCACCGGGACCGATGAGCGCGCCGATTTTCTCCGGATTAATCTTGATCGTCTCGATGCGGGGCGCGTATTTCGAGAGCTCCGCCCGCGGCTTCTCCAGTGTGCTGCGCATGATTTGGAGAATTTTCGTGCGCGCTTCCTTTGCCCGCTGAATCGCCTCCGCCATGATCTTGTGACTAATGCCTGGCAGTTTCAGGTCCAGCTGAAAACCGGTCACGCCGTTGTCTGTTCCGCAAAGCTTGAAGTCCATGTCGCCAAAATGATCTTCCGAACCGATGATGTCGGTCAGCAATTCGTAGCGCTTCAATTGCCGATCGTCACTGTATTCGGTAACGAGACCGACGGAGATTCCTGCGACCATGCCTTTCATCGGCACGCCGGCATCCATCAGCGCAAGCATTCCGCCGCACACGCTCGCCATCGAGGTCGAGCCGTTGGATTCCATGATTTCGCTGGAGATGCGAATCGCATAACGAAATTCGTCTTCCATCGGTACCAGCGGTTCGAGCGAGCGCTCCGCCAGTGCGCCGTGGCCGATCTCGCGCCGGCCAGGGCCGCCGGTTCGCCCCGTTTCGCCCACGCTGAACGGCGGGAAGTTGTAGTGCAAAATGAACCGCTTCGATTGTTCGCCGCCGCCGTAAGCGTCCAGCATTTGCGCTTCTTCGATCGGCGCCAGAGTGGCCAGGGCGAGTGCCTGCGTTTCGCCGCGCTGGAAAATGGCCGAGCCATGCGCGCGCGGCAGCACGCCCACTTCGCAGGTGATCGGGCGCAACTCCTGATAACCGCGACCGTCCACGCGTTTCTTTTTGTCCAGAATGCTGATGCGAAACGCTTTTTTCTGCACGTAATCGAATGCTTGCGAGATCGCGAAGGGATCGGTCTCGGGGTGCTTTTCCAAGATCGCGCTCTTCACTTCTTCGCGCAGGCCGTCGATCGCTTTCGCTCGGCCTACTTTCCCTTCGGTGTAAAGCGCGCCTTCAATGCGGTCGCCAGCCACTTGGTAAGCGATCTCAAGCAGCTCTGGCTTGACCTGCAAAAGCGGCATTTCGCGTTTCGGTTTTCCGATCTGCGCGGCCAGTTCCTTCTGAATGCGAATCATCTCGCGCGCGCACCCGTGCGCGAACTCGAGCGCTTTGACGAAATCGGCTTCGGGCAGTTGATTCGCTGCGCCTTCGATCATGATCACGTCGTTTTCAGTCCCGACGTAAACCAGATCGAGATCGCTCTGCCCCCGCTCTGAGTGTGTCGGATTGGCAATGAATTGGCCGTTCACGCGGCCGACGCGCACCGCGCCAATCGGACCGGCAAATGGAATGTCCGAAACGCACAACGCGGCCGATGCGCCGTTTAGCGCGAGAATATCGGGATCGTTCGCGCCGTCGGCGCTCAGCAGGATCGAGATAATCTGCGTGTCGTAAAAGTATTCCTGCGGAAAAAGAGGTCGCAGCGGCCGATCGATCATCCGCGAAGTGAGCGTTTCCTTTTCCGTAGGCCGGCCTTCGCGTTTGAAATAGCCGCCCGGAAATTTTCCGGCGGCCGCCGCTTTTTCGCGGTAATCAACCGTGAGCGGAAAATAATCCTGACCTTCCTTGATCGCGGTGGCGGAGACCGCGCTCGCCAGGATCATGGTGTCGCCGCAGGTGACGATGACCGCGCCGTCGGCGAGCTTGGCGATTTTGCCGGTTTCGATGGTGATGTTTGTGGCGCCTATCTGCGCCGTGACCTTCTCTTGCATTTTACTTTCCTGGATGTGCAATTCCAGGGGGTCACCCTGACTGTAGGTTTTAAACCCGTTGCTCCGCCGTGCGGAGCGCGAAACTAAAACCTAAAATCCAAGGTGATTACTGCGCCTGGACTGCTGGTTAACTTTTTAGTCTAAGTTGTGGCTTCGAACACTTCAAATGTTGGGATCCCGAGACTTGCCGAAAGATCTTGCGGTTATTTGCGCAGGTTCAGCTTCTCGATCAGGTTCTTATACCGATCAGCTTTCGTTTTGCTCAAATAATCGAGCAGACTCCGCCGTTGCGCGACCATCTTAAGCAAGCCGCGGCGCGAAGAATGATCTTTCCGATTGGTCTTCAGGTGTTCGGTCAAATGCTCGATCCGGCGGGTAAGAAGTGCGACTTGCACATCCGCGCTGCCGGTATCTTTGTCATGCAACTGGAACTCCTTGAGATCCGACGTTTGGTTGCTCTCTGCCATAACGAAGGGCGTATTGTAACCGAAGAACCCATTTTAGCAACTCAGATTGCACCCCCTTTAGCGAGCAAAATACAAACGCTGGCGCGCAATCCATCTTTGAACGCCTTTTGGGGCCACTTCTAGCCGCTGGCGTGCGGCATCGTAACTAGCTCGATCTGTTCCCTTCCTTCGGTTGGAGGATCGACAAGAAGACGCCCGAGAGTGGGGGCCCTCGCTAGGGAAAAAAGGGCGTGTGCCGGAACTTTAAGCTTCAGCGCGCGCGCTATTAACGTTCTGAATTGATTAATGCTCAGCACGAGATCGATTCCGCTGGTCGAGCCAGGCACGCCCGTCGTTCATGAGTGTCGAGGCTGCCTTAACAAAAATCTCAGTGGTTTTTCGTCTTTACCTGCACGACGTTGGAGTTGGGACTCGTACCGTTGCCGTTATACGCTCGTACCCGATAATAATAGGTCGTACGCGCGCTCAACCCGGTAACATTGTAACTGGTCGTGTTGCCAACATTCAAATCCTGATAGCCAGGTACGTAATTGACAAAAGAACTGTCCCTGGCCACATCCAAGCGGTAACCTGTCGCCCCACTTACACTGCGCCAGTTCGCGGTGAAGCTGCTGGCAGTCACGTTGGTTGCCTTTAGCGCCTTTGGAGCAGCTGGCGTCCGCGCCGGCGTAGGAGTAGCCGTCGCCGTTGGGGTTGGCGTAGGCGTGGGCGTTGGCGTTGGCGTCGGAGTCGGCGTTGGCGTAGGTGTTGGCGTCGGTATTGCCGAGCAGTCGCCAGGTCCGGCGGTGTTGTCGATAAAGCCGGAGACTGTGCCACTGAACGGCGAGGACAGGTTATTCCCAGTGGCATTCACTACTACTACGAAGTTATGGCCCGCGGGAACGGTGAAGGAGTAGGTCGCTGTGTCGACCGTGGTCCCTAGGCCGACAATACCACTGTCACCAAGGTAGTTCGCGTCTATATTAGTCGGATCGTAGACCTGGTCGTAGGCGACACTTTCGATGTCACCTGGCCCACCGAGTGTCGCGTTGATCGTCACGGTGTAGCAACGAGGCCCGCCGGACGTGTTGGTGAACGTAAACGTTTCGTAAGCGTGCGTTCCTGGGAAACCACCGCCGGGGCTGCTCTTAGGGGCGGAGCAGGTGCG
>QHOF01000302.1:7085-10451 GCA_003219335.1 Verrucomicrobiota bacterium
CCGCCGGCACAGGTCGGGATGGTGAACGAGATCGACTTGCTTCCGCTCGCGTAAGTCAGGTTAAGTGAAAGCGCGATCGGTGTGCCGCACGCGAATGTATCCGAGATTGAAATCTTGAACGGCATCGCGTTCGTGCTGCTGCCATCGATCAACATGTCTGGATAGGTGGAGTTTCCGTCGACAACTGTGACGCCCGGAGTCGTTGTCGTGAGCGTGGCCGAGATCCCCGTCTCTTTCGCGCAGCCGTTGTTTTTGACGCCGAGATTGACGCGCACGCATTCGGCCCGGTTAACGATGCCGTTGTTGTTGCCGAGCGAATCGTCAATGGTGAAGCCGTTCGCCTCGAGCTTCGATGTGCCAGTCATTTGGAAGTTCTGGGTAACGGTTCCGCCACCCGGCGGTACGACCGTTGCCGAAGGAGGCGTCGACGAGGTGCAGTTGCGCGCGGGGTCTGCGGCCGTGGCGGTGTAGCTGCCGGCTGGGACGAGAATGGTGTAAACGCCGCTTGCGTTGCTCGCGCCCGCGTAGCCGTTGCTCAACGGCTCAACGTCACGGTCACTCCAGAAATCGGAGCCCCTGTTTCCGATGAAGTGATTGTGCCGGTGACGGTGCCCCACGAACCCGCAGCCGAGACGCAGAATGGGAACGTGAAGGCGGCGATCCGGGTCGACCAATTGAAGCCGCCGTTCGTCTTTAAGTACTCGTTCGTATAATAGAAGGTGCACTGGTCGATCGGGTCGAGCGTCATGGCGCTGTAGTCGCCCCAGCGATTCCCAGCGCCTAACTGGGCGCCGATGCCGGCCTGCATTTCCACCTCCGCCCCCATCGTGTTGATAGGATCAGTAGCGAGACGGCCGGTGATATAGATGCCGGGCTCGACCGTCGTGCTCGACTTGCTGTAGCCGAGCGCAATGTTGCCATCTTTATCCATCGCGATCGACGGCAGCCATCGGTAGTTAGTATCGATATCGTAGATCCCGGATTGGAAAAGCGTCGGCGTGGTGTTTGAACTTCCGGCATTGCGGAATTCGAACCATTCTACAGCTCCGTGGTTGCTGTCGCTGCTGTCGGAGGGACCACTGACGATGAGCGATTCCTGCGGCGCGGCTTGCGTGCCGTTGTTGCGGTAAGCCAACCGATGCATGTAGTGGTTCCCAATGTTATCGACATAGTCAGTCGTCTGCGCTGGTGCAGGCTCCGGCACACAGGCGCGGGAGGTGTTGGCATCGCCTACGCATGGTGCATTGCCGAGACCCGCCAGGATGGTAGAACCCGGCGTCACAACGATCGTTGGAGTTGCGCCCCATGTCACCGCCACTCGAAACGAGTCGGTTAGTTCCGTGAGCGTAAAGTTAGGGCTAAGAATAAACTCTGCCTCGCCCGCAGGCGGCGGAGTTAAACTGTCGAGATCGGCAGGCAAAAATCCGTATTCCAGTCCTAGATCCGAGCTCTGCATCCGGGCCGGGAGACCAGCGATCATTTTGTCCCGCTCGAAAACGTAGATGCGCCCCGCCGCGAAGGTCCCCGCGGGGTTGAACACATGGGTGCTCATGTAATAACCATCGGGCCATACGGCCGTGTGCGGATAATCGACGAAGTTCACCGGATCGGTCTGGAAGTCGTAGAGGTAGTACTCTCCCGTCGCGTCCGATGTGGCCGAAACAGCGATGCATTGGTGTGAGTAGTCGGTGTCTCCGCCTCCGACAACGAACTGCGAGAGAACCCAGCGACCAGCCAGGATGTCGTAAGAGACCACCGGGTCGCCGTCGTTGTGCGACGCGCAGAGGCCGCCTAGCGCCTGGAAAAGCGTATTACCAGCAGCGGGGCCGTACTGGAGGGCGCCGGTGGTTTTATCAAAGACGGCGAAGCTGGTGTTGTTCCATTGCACGTATTGCGTCGAGCCCACGCGGCCATTTACGTCCGGGGGATTACTGGAAGGCGAGAATCCTGCGAGGCCTACGCCTACACCATCGAAGCTGAGGCCGGTCGGACTCGGCGCCGAGGCCACTGTTTCCGCAGTGGTCTGCTGCGGTCCGCGGGGACCGCCACTTTGCGTCGGAGGCTTGGGAGGAATCGGTTCCAGATGATAATGATTCCTGACTGTCGCCGGATCGATCGGCCGCATGACCCGCAACTTCCCGCTGCGAACTGCCGTGACCGGGCGCAGATTACGCACCGGGCCGGTATAAGGCCCTACGGGCGGTTGAGTTGCTCCCGGCGGTCGCTGTACGGGATACTTGTCCAGTTTGACCGCGCCACCTGGTTGTGCTCGTGACTCTATCCCGACGCTCGATGCCAGCCGCGTCAGCCAACGGGACGAACGAATCGTCTGTGTGTTGTTGTCGGGCTGCGCGCCTGCGAAGGCGAACAACGTAAGCATCCCTGCCGTGAGGAACAGGAGAAATGCGGCGAGGACTCGGAAGTTAAAGAAAGTTGCGGGGCGTGGATTTTTTATTTTCATAGCTAAGGATCTCGGAGGCGAATCACAAACCGGTCACCTGCTGGCCACGTGAGGCGCCAAATGTCGTTCGTTTTCAGACAACTATTCGGTCGTATTTTTTCCCGGCGCGTTACGTCAAAACTTTTCTTCGCGAAGGAGCCTACCGTAGGCAGGGGTTCAGCGCATGCCGCTGTCGGCAGTCCAGTTCACCTTGGTCACCTGGCCAGCAACGACATCAGCCTCGAAACGCCAGCGGCCAATCCGCGGAGGTGCGCCTTCTCTCACGATGATGTAATGACCAGGTGGTAACGCGACTTGGAAGCGACCCTCGCCATCGGTCGTGAACGTCTTGACGGTCGCATCGCCGGCTTTGATCGCGAACTGCGCGTTACGCACAGGCGCAACACTCCGCTCCTCATCTTTCCTGATCGGTCCGGGACGCATGGGCGAGACGACAATCGTGCCTTCTATTCCGCTCGTGCCGGGAGGCGGTGTTTCTGCCACGGCTGTCATGGAAAAGAGCGCGATAAGCGTCGCTCCGACAGTCGAGATGTACACGTGAGCCATCGGTCAATATCGCGCGCCAGCTGATAAACACCAGAACATCATCCCCCATCAGGGATGGCTCGATTAGCAAAACGTCCGGGTGATGTTTTCGGATCAGTTCTCCCGCGTCATAGAAACCATGCGCCCCGCCGCAAACATGATACCGCTTGTCGCGTCCGACGATGCTGGCCATCCCCTCTTCACTGACACAAGTGTCCCCCACCACCACGACCCGCAATAATGCGGACACCGCGCGAGCTGTTGCGCTTTTTTTCAACTGTTCGCGAGTCTAACGAGGAGCTCAGGCCCGTTGCAATCATTTAATTGCGTTTTTTACAAAAATAATTCTATGGGGGATTCGCCGGATCCAGGTCGGGGCG
>QHOF01000044.1:0-5735 GCA_003219335.1 Verrucomicrobiota bacterium
CATCCAAACGTTCTTCAATGGGGCTTCGCCCTCGAATACAGCATCATTTACCTCGAGGAGCAGGTGAAGGACATCGGACTGCGCGCGCCGTTCGATCGACTCATTCCGCTGGTGGAGTTTCCGTTGGAAACGCCACTCGATCGCGGCCAGGGCGGACAAACCACCGGAACCATCAACCCAGGGCTGATCTGGGCGGGCAAATACTTCCAGGTCGGCGCGGAGGCGATGATCCCAGTCAACTCATGCACAGGCAGCAATGTCGGCGTAATCGCTCAACTGCATTTTTTTGTGGACGACCTTTTTCCACACAGCATAGGCCGTCCACTCTTCGGAGGAAATAGATGAAACGCACAATCGTCAGTTTCTTGCTGATTGTTTTGGCTGGTGCGGCCCGGCTTGACGCGCATGCTTTTCTTAAACGTGTAGAACCCGCCGTGGGCAGCACGGTACAGACATCGCCTGCCGAGGTTCGGATTTGGTTTACGGAAAACATCGAACCAGCCTTTAGCAGCATCCGGGTCTTCGATGCGTCGGGGAAGGAAGTGGACAAACGCGATGTGCATCTGGATCGCTCGGATCACGCGCTGCTGCACGTTTCCCTGCCGCAGCTTGGAGCCGGAACCTACAAAGTCGTCTGGCGCGTGGTTTCGGTCGATACACACACCACCAATGGAAACTTCACGTTCCGGGTCGGTCGTTAGGCGTTCATCCCTAACAGAGATAGCTGATGATTGTCGTGCTGCTCATCATCGCTCGCACCGCGCAGATCGGCGCGTCGATTCTGCTCGCGGGAACCTTTACGTTCCAGCTGGTCGCTCTCGGGCCGGCGGCTCAGTCAGGAGCGACGATTTCCGCGAGGTCGAGCGGCGCTTGTTCCACCTGGGCCGATGGAGTCTCGTCGTGGTTTTGCTCTCTGTTCTGTTTTGGTTTTGGCTGGACATCGCGAGCAGGAATGGATTGCCGCTCACGCGCGCCTTTTCCGCGACAGCGTCGCAGACGGTTTTGTTCGAAACGAACTTCGGTCACGTCTGGCAGATTCGGCTTGGCCTGATTGCAGTGGCGCTTGTGTTTGCTTTGGCAGGTCCGGCACGAAATGAAGCACCACGGCATCGACTTATTCCGGTCCTCTGGTTCCTGAGCGTTCTTCTTCTCCTCTCGCTCGCTTGGATCAGCCACCCCGAAGCCGCTCGGGTGCAACCGCTCGGTTTATTGGGCGATGCGCTCCATCTTTGCGCCGGCGCGTGGATTGGCAGATTGGCGCCGCTAGCAATTTTTCTGACGCGCGCTCGCGCATCATTGTCGTTAGGCGAACGCGCCGCGCCGGTGCTCAAGCGCTTTTCCACGCTCAGCCTGAGCTGTGTGAGCGTCCTCGTTGTCGGCGGTGTTTCCAACAGCTGGTTACTGGTTGGTTCGATGCACGCGCTTTTCACGACCCCTTATGGTTGGCTTCTGCTTTTTAAGCTTACGCTCTTCGGCATTCTCGTAGGCTTCAGCGCCCGCAACCGCCTCGTCATCAAAACGAAACTGCTCAACGGTCCGCCGAGCGCTGAGACGCTCGTTCAACTGCGCCGAAATGTGATATCTGAGGCCTGCCTCGGCCTAGCCGTCGTGATAATCGTCGCGTGTCTAGGCGTCACGCCACCGGCGCGGCAACCGTGATACATACTTGCCTGACATACGCAGAAAGCAGCAAGAGCAGATAACCAGCGATCCGAGCAGTTTTGCGCTCGATTCCTTTCGCGTCATCCTGGTCCCTGGCAGATTTCTCGTGCCACTCGACCCGGAAACGCCTGAAAACGACGACGACAGAAGCCAACTCAATCGCGCTGTCGACAGCGAACGCAACCACCAGCACATCCGCCAAGAGATTGGCGCGCAGAGTATCATTCCAGCTAAACGAGGCAAGCCGGGCTGGAAGATTCATGGAGTGCGCGCACAGATGTATTCGGCTTTCCCCGCCGAGCCTTATCGGCAACGCGTGCATGCTGAGACGGTCTTCAGCGCAATTAAACGTAAACTCTGGGCCAAAGCACCGGGCCGTTCCCTCGCCACGCAGCGCAAACAAGCCCTTCTGCTCGGCCTGGTCTACAACATCTAGAAACTCTGGCCACTCCATCTTAGACTTCCATTTTACCTGTGAGGCTTTTCAACAAAGCTATCGGTCTCCAAGGCTTCGCACCGAAATTTGCGCGTGGGGAAATTGCCTCCCTTTCTGGGCCTCAGAATGATAGCCGGTTTTTTCAGATTAGCGTCCCGCTGCAACCGGGCAATTCCGGTGGCGCGTTGGTCGACGACCACGGCAATCTTTTCGGCGTCGTTGCGGCAAAGCTTAGCGCGCGAGCAGCGGTAAAAACAAGCGGCGCATTGCCAGAAAACGTAAATTAAGCGGTAAAAAGCAGCTTTCTGCTCAGCTTCTTGGAATCAACTCCGAACGTCGCGGCAAAGCTGAAAAACAACCTAATAAGGCCAATCTAAAATTTGCAGACGTAGTCGAGCAAGCGAAAACGCCACTGTGCTAGTCCTGGCATATTCTTCACAGGATGAAGATTAGCGCGTCGTGTGCTTTTCTACGTAACCGGCCACTTGCAAAGATTTCTTGTCCATACTGCCGGGAGGCGTACTAAACAGCACACCATCGAATATGATCTGGAGGTACGTGAGCGTGGCCGAGCTAATCAACATCCTTGATCGACGTCGCCTCATCTTTCGACAATTTAGATCGCTGTCTCGAAACGATAAGGCCGAAGGAGCTATCCCAGAGGACTTATACGATCTCGATCCTTATCTGCAAGAAGACTCAGAAGCGAGGCTCCGCGGATTACGCGCAAATATTGATCTACTATATTGCACTTACGTGCAGTGTGGGCTCAAGCCAGAGAGCGGGGTTTGGACGTCCCGAGCGGGATCACGCCAAAGGAATCATGCATGCGCAGGAAACATTCCGCGTTTTCGTGGGAAATGGAACGGCGCATCTTTCTTAAGCCGCCAACAGCCAGAGATGGCGCCTTGGATGCGAGATTGTCGCCAGATCAATATGAAATTGCGCGCCAGCAATGGCACATGAAGTGGCCGAGTATGAGGAAATCAGCGTTCATTCGGTGCGCTGGATCGCCAAAGTTGTTGTTGCTCCGGGTTCGCCAGAATGGGCGCTCGAGGCGATCGATTCCATTTGCTGGCGGCATGATGTTCGATGCGAGCAGAGCACGATTTGAGAATTGTCTGGGGATCGCATCGACACCGGACGCGCAGAGCTGTGGGCTCTCAGATCTTGTCGGTTCGCCTGGCTGCATGGTCTGCTCTCGCGTGCTCACACCAATTCACAAAGAAAAATTGGCTGAATCATGAGTTCTCTCGCTGTTCTTCATGCGTCGCAATTAGTCACACTGGCCGGTCCCAAGCGGCCACGAATGGGTGGCGAACTATCTGAGCTCGGGATCATTCACGATGGCGGAATGCTGATCCGCGACGGCAAGATCGACATCGTTGCCTCGAGCACTGACATCGAGAAGAAAGCAGATGGCGCGGAAATCATCGATGCTGATGGAAAAATCGTCCTTCCCGGATTTGTCGATGCGCACACGCACTTGATTTTTGCGGGGAATCGGCTGGACGACTTCGAGCGCCGTGCGCGCGGCGACACTTACGAGCAAATCGCGAAGGCCGGGGGCGGAATTTGGTCGACTGTTGAAAAAACGCGAGCAGCGAGCGAAGCCGATCTTCTCCTTGAAGCAAAAAACCATGCAGACTGGTTCCTGCGCTGCGGGACGACGACGGTGGAGTCAAAATCGGGCTACGGTCTGACGGTCGAAGACGAATTGAAGATTCTGCGGGTCATGCGGCGGCTGAATCAGGAAACGCCGCTGGAAATTGTGCCGACGTTCCTCGGTGCACACGCAGTTCCGCGCAAGATGAACGCCGATGAATACGTCGATCTCGTGATCAACGAGATGCTGTCACGAGTGACTTCAGAAAATTTGGCTGGGTTTTGCGATGTCTTTTGCGAGCGCGGCTATTTTGATATCGAACAATCGAGGCGGATCCTTAGCGCGGCGAAAAAGCTTGGATTGAAACTGCGGGTTCACGCAGATCAACTCAGTAATTCGGGTGCAGCGAAACTGGCGGCCGAATTGAAAGCAGCAACGGCAGATCACCTCGAGAAGACCACCGAGCAGGGGATCGCGGCATTGAAATCTGGGGGCGTGCAACCGGTACTGTTGCCGAGTTCTGTCTATGCGCTGGGATCGACGTGTTATCCCCGTGCGCGAGAAATGATCGAGGCCGGTCTCGCCGTCATAATCGCGACTGATTTCAATCCGGGCTCATCGCCGACCCTGAGTATGCCGATGATTTTGTCCCTTGCTTGCACACAAATGAAAATGTCACCCACGGAAGTTATCTCGGCATCGACGATCAATGCCGCTTACAGCCTCAATCGCGGGGATAGGATCGGTTCGCTGGAGCGAGGCAAACTGGCCAATTTCGCGATTTTCGATTGCGAAGATTATCGTGAGTTGGCCTACTGGTTTGGTTTTCCGCAGACGCATGCCGTTTACGTCAAAGGCAAGTGCGTCATCGGGGCTTGACACAAGCGCCGCTACAATCGTCGCTTTCTCCAATGAAGGTTGAAGTAGAAAAACAGCCCGGTTTCATCTCGAAGCTGCAGATTGAATTGTCGCCTGAGGAAGTGGCCAAGGAGTGGGATGCGATCGCAAACAGCTTCGCACGCTTCGCGAAAATTCCAGGGTACCGGCCGGGGAAAGCTCCACGCTCGGTGATCGACAGACGATTTCGCAAGGAGATTCAGGACGAAGTGACCAAAAAACTGGTCTCGAAAAGTTATCAAGACGCGGTTGAACAAGAGCAATTGCGCGTGGCTTCGCTGACGAACATCGAAGATGTCCAGTTCGGCGAGGACAAGTCGATGCGCTTCCGCGCGACGGTAGTCATCGTGCCGGAATTCGAGATGCCGGATTACAAGAACATTCCCGTGCAATTGCCGGAGACAAAAGTTTCGGAGGCGGACATCGATGCAGCCCTCGATCGCTTGCGTGATCAGTCCGCTGATTTTTTGGACGTGCCGGGGCGCGGGTTGCAAATGGGCGATTTTGCCGTGCTCGATTTCGAGGGCTCGATCGAGAGCACGGCGATCAGCGAAATTGCCCCGCAGGCCAGCAAGAATTTGCAAGGCGGCAAGAAATTCTGGCTGCATCTGGCGCCTGATAATTTTCTGCCGAAATTCTGCGAACAGTTGGTCGGACTAAAGCCGGGTGAAACACGGCTGGTGATTGTCAATTTCCCGGAGGATTTTCCGGTGAAAGAACTGGCAGGCAAAAAAGCAGACTACGCCGTGACGTTGCGCGAGATTAAGGAAAAAGTTCTGCCTACAATTGATGACGCGCTCGCAGCCAAGCTGGTTCCCGGCAAAATGCTCAGCGATCTTCGCCAGATGATGGAACACGACATCGAGCACGCTAAGAAGCATGAGGTCGAGCGGGCAAAGGAAGCGCATGTCGTGCAATATTTGCATGAGCGAATCCAGTTCGAATTGCCCCCGGCGCTCCTCCAAAATGAGACGCGCCGCGCGCTTGCCGAACTGGTTCAACGCAATCGGGAGCGCGGGGTTATTGACGCGATGTTGAAGGAAAAGGAGAAAGAGCTGATCGACGCCGCCGCGGGCATGGCGGCGCATCGGTTGAAAACAAATTTCATTTTGCATCGGATCGCAGAGCGCGAAA
>QHOF01000044.1:5833-22538 GCA_003219335.1 Verrucomicrobiota bacterium
AATTGCAGCAACGGAATGCGTTGGACGACATTGCCGAACAGATTCTGCTGGGCAAGACTCTTGATTTTCTGAAGGCGAATGTTAGCATCGAATCGACACAAGAACCCACCGTTAAAGAAGAAAAAGCATGAAAGTATCGAATGAAAACGTTTCCCAGGTGCTGATTCCGATGGTCGTGGAGCAGACTGGCCGAGGAGAACGCAGCTACGATATTTACTCGCGGCTACTGAAGGATCGGATTGTGTTTATCGGAACGGCGATGGACGATCACATTGCCAACCTCGTGATCGCGCAGTTGCTCTTCTTGCAAATGGAAGACCCAAAAAAGGACATCAACATCTACATCAATTCGCCTGGTGGTTCCGTGACGGCGGGGCTCGCAGTCTATGACACGATGCAGTTCCTCACGTGCGACGTGACAACCTATTGCCTTGGGATGGCGGCCAGCATGGCGGCAGTCCTTCTTTGTGCGGGCACGAAGGGCAAACGTTTTGCACTGCCGAATTCTGACATCATGATCCATCAGGTCTCCGGCGGCGCGCAGGGCGCGGCGAGCGACGTGGAACGCCAGGTCGATTACATGTTCAAACTGAAGAAGCGCCTCATCAAAATCATCGCGCAGCACACCGGGAGATCCGAGGAGCAAGTGCGCGTCGATTCGGACCGCGATTATTACATGTCCGCTCAGGAAGCAAAAGACTACGGCCTCGTGGATGAAGTGATTAAGTCGCGGAAGGAAGTGAAGCTGGTGGATGGCAGCACTCCGCCAGGTAACCGGTTGGTGGAAGTGCCGGACGTCGTATTATCGCGGAAGGCGGCAGGCTGACCGCACAACTTAGAAAACGCATATGGCCCGCGCTTCCAACCTCACCATGTGCTCGTTTTGTGGCAAGAGCCATGCTGAGGTGCGCAAGCTCATCGCCGGGCCTGGCGTTTACATCTGCGATAGCTGTATCAACGTTTGCAAGAGCATTCTCGATAAGGAGCTCAACGAGGACGCGCGGCGTCAGTCCTCAAACATTCGCGTGCCTAAGCCGGCAGAAATCCGGCGCGCTCTCGACCAATACGTGATCGGACAGGATACCGCCAAAAAGACGTTGTCTGTGGCCGTGCACAATCATTACAAGCGGGTGCTGCAAACGTCCGCCCAAACGGATACGTCCGCTGCTTTTCAGACAGATCCGCTGGCGGATGTGGAAATCGAAAAGAGCAATATTTTGCTCATCGGCCCCACTGGCTCGGGCAAGACTTTGCTGGCCAAAACACTGGCAAGAATTCTCGATGTCCCGTTTTGCATCGCTGATGCGACGACCTTGACGGAAGCCGGCTACGTGGGCGAAGACGTGGAAAACATCATTCTGCGACTACTCCAAAACGCGGATTACGATGTGAAACGAGCGGAGATTGGCATCGTTTATATCGATGAGATCGACAAGATCGGACGCAAAACCGATAATGTCAGCATCACCCGCGATGTTTCCGGCGAAGGCGTGCAACAGGCGCTTCTGAAAATCTTGGAAGGCAGCGTCTGCAACGTTCCGCCCCAGGGCGGCCGCAAGCATCCGCACCAGGAATACATCCAAGTCAACACGGAGAAAATTCTTTTCATTTGCGGCGGCGCATTTATTGGACTCGACAAGATCATCCAAAAACGCGTCGGGCAAAAGGTGATGGGCTTCGGCAGTCCCACGCTCGAAGTGGAGGAAGCATTGCGAAAGCAAGCCATCCGCCATGTGGAACCGGAAGACCTGCTCGCGTTCGGAATGATACCTGAATTTATCGGACGCCTCCCCGTTGTGAGTTCACTCGATGCACTGACGGAAGAGGAAATGGTGGCGATATTGACCGAAACGAAAAATGCGATGGTCAAGCAGTACACAAAACTTTTCTCAATGGAGGGAGTCCGTCTGGCGGTGACCAAGGACGCGTTGCGCGCGCTTGCGGCGCAGGCGGTGACAAAGGGAACCGGCGCCCGGGCGCTGCGTTCGATGCTCGAACGGATCATGCTCAACATCATGTACGAGGTGCCGAGCCGGGAAGATATCGCTGAAGTCACCATCAATCGGGCGGTGGTAGAGGGCAAAAGGCTTCCGCTGATTCGCAAGAAACAGGACAAGAGCGCGGCGTAATTCGGCGGAAAACGCCGAACGCTGAACATCGAACCCGTCGGAGCGTAGCATTCGCAGTTCTATTGTGTACTTCGACGTTGGACGTTCGATGTCCGGTGTTCGATGTTTTGCTTTCTTTATCTTCCATGCGCGCGGTTCTCATTAACACAGGCACGGAGCTTTTGCTCGGCGACGTGCAAGACGCGCATCTTGCGTTCATCGCGCGCGAGATTTTTCCGTTGGGCGTGCGCATCGAGGAGCGACGCACCGTCCCCGATACCGAGGCGATTCAGCGTACGCTGGCCGAATTATTTCCATGTTGTGAAATTCTTTTTCTAACCGGCGGCCTCGGCCCGACCAGCGACGATATCACTCGGGAAATGGNNNACTCGGGAAATGGTTGCCGAAGCGCTCGGATTAGAACTGCGTGAGGACCCGCAACTACTGACTTCGCTCCAGCAGAGACTTCAAGCACGCGGCATCAAGTGGACGCCGGGGATCGCCCGTCAGGCCGACGTTCCAGAAGGGGCGCAAGTTCTGCCAAATGAAAACGGAAGCGCGCCGGGATTTTACTTGAAGGCGAATATCAACCCGCGGATTTCGTCGCCGCACCTCTTTGTTCTGCCAGGGCCGCCGCGCGAGCTCCAGCCGATGTTCATGGCGTCTGTGCTGCCCATCTTGCACTCGATCGTTCAGGTTCTGCTGCCAGTTGAACGGCGAATCTACAGGATCACCGGCGTTGGCGAGTCGGTGGTTGAAGAAGCAATCGGCAACAAGGTTCTCGCAATTCCGGGAATTGAGCTCGGCTACTGCGCGAGGCCCGGCGAAGTCGAAGTGCGCGTCATCGGGAATGCGGAAGCCATCAAGCAGGCGGACGCCATCGTTACAGCAGCTCACGGCGATTCGATTTTTTCTACCGCGGATGAAACGCTGGAGGAGGCGATCGTCAAACTGCTCGCAAAATACAATCAAACGCTGGCGACCGCGGAATCGTGCACAGGCGGACTAATCGCGAATCGGATTACGAATGTGCCGGGCGCTTCAGTCGTTTTTATTGCTGGCTATGTTTGCTATGCGAATCGGGCCAAGAGCGACATGCTGAATATCGATCCGGCGCTCATCGAAACGCACGGCGCCGTGAGCGAGCAAGTCGCGCGCGCGCTGGCCGAGCACGCGCGCGCCTGTGCGACGTCCGACTACGCACTCGCAACGACGGGGATCGCCGGGCCCACCGGTGGCTCTCCGGAAAAACCAGTGGGAATGCTTTACGTTGGCCTGGCTGCGGCAGGGTCAGACACGATCGTGAAAAAGTTCTTTTTCCCAACCGATCGCGAGACGTTCAAACATTTAGCCGCTCAGGCGGCTCTCGATCTGTTGCGGAAGAAAATGCTTAACAGCGCAGCTGGTCATTCCGAGCGAAGGCGAGGAACCCCGTAGCACTGCCTTTTGGTTTAGCCGCGGGATGTCTCGACTTCGCTCGACATGACAGCGGGAATGCTAGTAGTCGCCCACGTCCACGGGCGTGCCCACTTTCACATGAGCGTAGAATAATTTTGCGCCATCGGCGGATTGCCGAATGCAGCCGTGCGAGGCGGGATAGCCGGGCAAAATTCCCACGTGCATGCCCACGCCGTCCTCGGTCAAACGCAGGAACCAAGTCATCGGCGCGCCGACGAAGTGCGTCCCGCTTGGAGCCGAATCGACGCGGGCGCTGACGCCGGCGCGCACCACGCGGCCCAAACCGTCCACGAAATCGCCGTATATGTTGGAATGATGATTCGGGTCTTTTTCGAGCACCTTCAGGTAGCCTTGGGGCGATTCGTGTCCGCGTTTTCCGGACGAAATTGGACCATCCGCCGCGAGCTGGTCGCCGATCATGAGGTAAGCGCGCTGCTTCGGGAGCGACACGATAATGCGCGTGTTGTCTGGCGTTGCCTCTTTAAGCAAAGACTGATTCACTTTCAACGGTTCCTGCCTGTGAATGAGGTCGGATGCTTTGCGCATTGGTGGTGGCGTCGGTCGGAAAAGGCGTATCTGGTCGCTGATGGAGCACACAAAAGCACGGAGCAAGAGCGCGCCAAGGAGGATGGGAAATTTTTCCGGCATAAATTAGCCGCCACTGTAGCTGGTCACGCGCCGAAGCCAACCCGGCAACCATCGCGATTCGTGGCGCCGGGGCGGGGAGTTGTGCACGCGTCGGATCAAGACCGCCCTTGCCGCGCGGACGAATTCATCAACCGCACCAGCGTCCGAATTGCCATGCATGCTTTCAAGCACTTGCAGCAATCCCCAGCCCTGGCCTTGATAACGCTCTGTGTGCAGAACGCCTTCTCCCTTGAAGTTCACGTAATCGACGAACGCATAGGATCCCTGTGGCGTTCCGAGCATTCGTTCGAATTGTTGCTGCACATTGGCCCGATCGGCAGGCACTGCCTCAGCCAGCATTTTTGGCAACGCGGCTTCCAACCGGGCAATCAGGAATTCGGCCTGGAGATCGATCGTATCGGCGAGAAACTGGCGTAATTGATTCATCTTGACGCTGTGTTGCGCTTGAAGAAACTCCGCGCGGGAGTTCCACGGGCACGGCTGTTCGGCGCCTCCCAGGAACAATGCTGGCAATTTTGCGCCGCGCTCTGAGATAAAGCTTACGAGTTTGGGAAAACTTTCCTCGAACGGGCCGCGCCGTCCTTTCGGATACCAGATGAAATGGCCAATGCCGAGCGACGCGAAGTCTTCGCCTTCGTTCCACGCGGTGAGACCGGAAATTGTTCCATTGCATTCATTCTGCCAGACCTTTTTGCCAATCCGCAAAACATCGCCGTGCGATAAACTAATGGCGCACGAAAGGTCCGGCCAGAGTGCGATCTTGGCAGCCGCGACCGCGGCAACTAAAAAGCCAAAGCGCTTCAACGGGCAGCAACGCTGTTTTCTTGACGGGCGGCATTTATCCATTAGCGTGCGGCTTTCTGCGGCGACGAATTAAATTAAAACGGCGCGGAAATAGCATCTTATGAAACGTTTCATTCTAATTGTCAGCGCATCCTTACTTGCATTGCCTTTATTTGGGCAAGAGAAATCAACGCAGCTCAAAGATCAGAAGGACAAGGTCAGTTACAGCATTGGCTTGCAGATCGGATCCAACCTCAGCCGTCAGAAGGTGGAGGTGAATCCCGATGTGCTCGCAGCTGGCATCAAAGACGCCATCACTGGTAAACCGCAGTTGACACAGGATCAGATCAAGGACGTCATGACGCAATTTGAGAAGGGCATGGAACAAAAACAAAAAGAGCTCGGGGAGAAGAATAAGACCGACGGCGCGAAGTTTCTTGAGGAAAACAAGAAGAAACCTGGCGTGAAAACAACCGCCAGCGGGTTGGAGTACAAAGTTATTAAGGAAGGAACAGGGCCGACGCCAAAACCGACCGACATGGTAACGGTGAATTATCGCGGGACCCTCATCAACGGGACTGAGTTCGACAGTTCATACAAGCGCGGGCAACCAGCGACTTTTCCAGTTAACGGCGTTATCAAGGGGTGGACAGAAGCACTCCAGCTAATGAAAAAGGGATCAAAATTTGAATTGTTCATTCCGCCGAATCTCGCGTATGGCGAACGGGCGGTCGGTCCCGACATAGGTCCCAACGCGACTCTGATTTTTGAAGTGGAACTGCTGGACGTCAAACCGCCGCCGACGCCTGCTCCACAGGCTTCACCAAAAGCTAATCCGCAGGCTCCGCCGAGACCTAGTCCAGCGACTTCACCATCGCCGAAATAATTTCCTGGCAGCTACTGTTGTAGAGTCCGCTGTCCTCAGCGGATTTCGCGCGCTGGAGACTTGTGCGCTCAGGACAGCGCAGGTTACAACAGAATGGCCCGATACGGCGCTTGCATTCGAGATGAGAGAACGCCGACTTCCGTTTTGATGCCGATCGAAACGCCGTGGGTCGAATCGAAATTGCTCCGCTAATCAGCGCGCCGCTGCCGTTTGCCATTCAACCCTAGGGGCGTCGCCCCATAAATCTTCCAGGCTGTAGAACGCGCGCTTGTCCCGGTGAAAGATGTGGACAACCACCTGCAGGTAATCGAGAACCATCCATTGGCTGGCGGGAAATCCATCGATCGCTACGGGCCGCAGCGAATGGTCCTCGCGCAATCGCGTCTCAATTTCGTTCGCGATGGCTTTGAGCTGGGGCTCAGATGTACCGGAGCAGATCACGAAAAAATCCGTAAACGTCGAGATGCCGCTCAAATCCAGCACGACGATCTCCTCGGCCTTTTTGTTTGAAGCGAGTTCAGCGCAGGTTTTTGCTAGGTTTTCCGCGGTTATTTCGATTGCTCCAAGTAAAGTTTCTCGCGGTGGATGATTTCTTCCACTGCCGGCGGTACGAGATAGCGAATGGATCGGCCAGAGGCAACTCTCTTTCTGATTTCCGTGGCGGAGATGTCGATTTTGCGACGAACGACCGGATAATTGTGGCTTGGTTGTTCGCCGGTGCGATCAAGAACAACGAACTGAACCATTTTTTCCAGGTCGGCGAAGCAATGCCATTCTGTGAGTTTGTCCACGTTGTCTTCGCCGATCAAGCAGTGAATCCCCGATTTACCTTCGCGATGTCGAAGCTCCTCAACGGTATCAATGGTGTAGGAGGGCGGCGGGCGACGCAGCTCGCACTCGTCCACTTCGAACCTTGGCTCGCCTTTGATCGCCGCTCGCAACATTGCCAATCGTAATTCGCCCCTCGCAATCGGAGCGGCCTTCTTAAAAGGGGAAATCGCCGCTGGCACGAAGGTGACTTTTTCCAGCCCGAGCGCCTCGAGAGCGTCGCGGGCAAGAATCAAATGCGCATGATGGACCGGATCAAAACTGCCACCATAAATGCCGATTTTTTTCAACGCTCAACGCTCAACGCTCAACGCTCAAGATTCAACCTTATCCTGTCATGTTGAGCGAAGCGAAACATCTCTGGTCTGAGGTTCTTCGCGAAGCCTGTCCTGAGCGAAGCCGAAGGACCCAGAATGACAGCGTTGAATACCGAGCGTTGGGTATTAACATTTGCGGCCTATGAAGACCAATTCACTCGGTCAACTGATTATGACCGGTGTTCCGGGTCAGGAACTGGACACCAGGACTGCGCAGTTATTTCGCCGGGTGCAACCGGGTGCGTTCATTCTTTTCGGCCGCAACATTGAGGGCGCCGCGCAACTACGAAAACTCATAGACGATTTGCGCGACCTCAGTGAAATCGAGCCAATCATCACCATTGATCAGGAAGGCGGGCGCGTTTCGCGTCTGCGCCTGATCGGCAACGAGCCGCCAGGCGCGCAGCAATTGCGAGATAAAGACGACCTAGATTTGATCAGGCGGCATGGCGATATCACTGGATGCTTACTCCGGCTCTTCGGGTTCAATCTCGACTTGTGCCCCGTGCTCGACATTTCATTTGACGACGCCGCCGACAATTCGTTGCGCGGCCGTTGCTACGGAAAAACTGTCGAACAAGTAGTGCGCAATGCCGGCGCGTTTAATGAAGCGATGAGAGGGCAGGGGATCGCAAGCTGCGGCAAACATTTCCCCGGTTACTCGGCTGCAAGTTCAGATGCGCATTATCAGTTGCCGCGAATTGATCGGACCCGCGAACAACTCGAACAAAATGAGTTGGTGGTCTTTCGCCAATTCATCGGTAGGGACGCCCCAGCGGGGCGTCCCTACCATGTCGTGGACAGCATGATGATTTGCCATGGTTGGTATCCATGCTTCGAGCCTGAGAAAACTCCCGCCACTTTGTCACGGCGGATTATCACAGACTTGTTGCGCAACGAACTCGGTTTCAATGGTCTCATTATGACTGATGATCTGGATATGGGCGCAATTCTTACCGGCTACCGGCTCGAAGATACGATTCGTCTGGCCATCTCGGCTGGAAATGATCTCGTCATGATCTGCCATCGCGTTCCCGAAATCGAAACGGTGCATCAAATCCTCCGCACCCTGCCAGCCGATCGAATCGATCGCGCGTTGAAAAGTGTGGCGCGCTTTAAGAAAAAACTTACGCCACCCGACGAATTTTTCGAAGCCGCCTTTCGCAAGATCGATAGCGAAATCTGGGACCTGCGCGTCGCAGTCCTTGGCGAAGAACGGGCCGCCAGTCGTTACGCCGAAGATGGAAGACTCTCGCCGGTGGAGCGGTTTTAATCACTTTCAATGCTTCGCAATCGGTCTGCGGCGACGGTTTTGAAAACTACGGGAGCCGGCTTTCTCGCGGCAGTTCTATGCTCGTGCACCGGCGCTTCGCCGTCCCGGCACAGAATCGCGCAAATCCTTCTACAGTACCATCGGGATGGCAAGTTTTCCGGGTCTGCGCTGGTCGGGTATCGGGACACCGTTGTTTATGAAGGAGCATTCGATTTCGCTGATGAGACGTGGAAAATCGAAAACACGCCAACGACACGATTCCAAATTGGCTCACTGACGAAGCAGTTTACCGCCGCGTTGATATTGGAGCTTGCGCAGCAAAGCCGCATTGATCTTGATGCGACTCTATCGAGTTACCTTCCCGACTATCGGTCGGATGTAGGCGATGCTGTCACGATCCGGGAGCTGCTAGGACATTCGGCCGGCGTTCCAGATTTCGTCCGCAGGCCTGACATCATGCAGATCTTAAAGGAACCAGCCACGCCGCAAGAAGTGATTAGTAAATATTGCAGTAACGCTTTGGAGTTCACTCCCGGCACACAGTTCAAATACAGCAATTGCGGCTACTTGATCCTCGGTGCACTCTACGAGCAGGTAACCGGAGAGAGCTACGCAGAAGGACTTCAGCGATTGACCGCTCGCGCAGGCCTAACGGATACAGGCGTCAGCGGCCCGCGCGCGATTGTGCCTCGGTTAGCCACAGCGTACGTTGTTGAAAACGGCCACCAAATGAAGGCCCCATACATTGACTGGTCGGTCGCATTTTCTTCTGGTGCCGTCTATTCCACGGTGCGAGACCTTTGGCAATGGCGCGGAGAACTTCTTGCGGGTCGCGTACTCGGCGAGGAAGGGATAACGGAGATATTTGCAATTCGGCCGTTTGGCTACTCTTTCGGTTGGCATGTTGGCCGAACTAGCCAGGGGCAACTTCGCACTTTTCTGGCAAGCGACTACGACGCACAACCGGCAACTAACAGCGCGAACCTTTTGCTTGCTTCACACTCGGGCGATCTTCCCGGCTTTCACAGTTGCATGACGTTATTTCTTGATGGCACTTGGACCGTTATCCTGCTCGACAATCATGATAGCAAGTCGCTCCCAAGTATCGCTGCAGAAATCATCAATGCGCTTTTGATGAAGTCCTGACTTGGAAAGAGTGCGTGCGGCACGTACGTCGTGCACGCGTCTTGACCCCTTCGACGACTCCAGACTATCCTCCGCTCTCATCGCTCTGCGTTCATCAAGCGAATATGCGCAAGGAACTCACTATCCGCGGCCTTATCATAGGCGTCGTCATAACGCTGGTCTTGACCGCGGCCAATGTGTACTGCGGTCTGAAGGCCGGTCTCACTTTTTCGACATCAATTCCGGCGGCGGTGATTTCGATGGCGATATTGCGCGGGTTCCGAGACGCGACCGTTCAGGAAAACAACATCGTCCAAACGGTTGCCTCGGCCGCGGGCACGTTGTCGTCGATTATTTTCGTGCTGCCGGGTTTGATCATGATCGGCTATTGGACCGAGTTTCCATTCTGGACCTCGTTTTGGATCTGCGCGTTGGGCGGAATTCTCGGAGTGATGTATTCGATTCCGCTGCGCCGCGCGCTCGTCACGACATCGGATTTGCCGTATCCGGAGGGAGTCGCATGCGCTGAAGTGCTGAAGGTCGGTAGCAGCGGGGATTCGGAACACGCTTCCGACGTCGAGCACGGCCGCGCTGGCCTGCTTGCGGTCATGTGGGGATCGATCGTGGCTGCGGTGTTTGCGATCATCGTCGCGACGCAATTGTTCGCTTCCGATGTGGCGCAGACTTTCCGAATCGGCAAGCGCGGCGCCGTGAGCGGTTACGATTTCTCGTTGTCCTTCTTGCTGTTCGCGATCGGGCACTTGGTTGGACTTTCGGTCGGTCTGGCGATGCTGATCGGGGCGACAATTGGTTGGGGTTTGGGCGTTCCGCATTTCTCCGCCATCGCTGGCGATGTCACAACCGCAGCCGCTGCGCTCGCGCAAAAAACATGGAGCACAAAGGTGCGTTTTGTTGGCGCGGGTGCGATCGGCGTTTCGGCGATTTGGACATTGCTCAAGTTGGTAAAACCGGTCGTGCGGGGCCTCGCGAGCGCGATGGCGGCCTCTCGCGCGCGCAAAGCAGGCAAAGCCGACACGCTACCAATTACTGAGCGCGACATCCCAATCGGCATCGTCGGGCTTGTCACGCTAGTCTGCATGCTGCCGATCGCATGGTTGCTCGGTTATTTCGGCAATACGAGCGGACTCGGCGCGCATCTGCCGACACTGATCATCGGTGGCGTCGTCTACATCGTACTGATGAGTTTCTTCGTTTCAGCGGTCTGCGGTTACATGGCCGGGTTGATCGGTTCGTCCAACAGCCCGTTGTCGGGCATCGGCATTCTAGTCGTGATTGGTGCGGCGTTGCTTCTCGTGATCGGTGTGAAACCGTATGTTGGCCCGGACGCAGGCAAAGCGCTCATGGCGTTCGCCCTTTTCACGACCGCGGTGATTTTCAACGTGGCTGCGATCGCGAACAACAACCTCCAGGACCTCAAGACTGGGCAACTCGTCGATGCCACGCCGTGGAAGCAGCAGGTTGCGCTCGTGATCGGTGTAGTTGCGGGCGCGTTCGTGATTCCACCGGTGCTCGATCTGATGAATCGTGCTTATGGCTTCATGGGCGTACCAGGTGTCGAAACGCGCCCGAATCCATTACCGGCGCCGCAAGCAGGCTTGATCTCGTCGTTGGCGAAGGGCGTGATCGCCGCTGACATTGATTGGAGCTTGATCTGGACCGGGGCGCTGATTGGAGTGTGCATCATCCTTTTGGACGAAATCCTCGCGAGAACGACGAAACACATGCGCGTTCCGCCGTTGGCCGTCGGTCTCGGCATTTATCTGCCGACGCAGAGTACGCTCATGATTGTCGTCGGAGCGATTGCCGGCTGGTTTTTCGATAGACGTGCCGATCGGACACCAAAACCGGAAGCGACCAAGCAGCTCGGCGTGCTGCTCGCATCCGGTTTGATTGTCGGCGAGAGCGTGATCCTCGTCGTGATCTCCGCGATCGTCGCGTTCTCCGGCGTAGCTGCCCCACTGGCGCTGGTCGGTCCCGGATTTGAAACTGCCGGGATCATTATCGGTGGCGCCGCATTTGCAGCCACAGCAGTGATCCTTTATCGCTGGATTTTGCGCATGGCGACGGCCCGATCGACATGAAACGAAGGTGGAATTGGCCGATCTGGGTCGGCTTTGTTTTCGTTCTCGGAGGATTGTTTTCCTACGGGTTTTTCGCCCGCTTTCCGATCGCGCGCGATTTTCCCTGGGCAAATCTTTTGCTCTTTGGCATTGGCGGTGCGTTGTTGTTCGTCGGTCTGTTTCGCGCATTTGGCCGGCCGCAACTTTATCGCGGTAAGATCGTTGGCACGATCCTAACCGCAATCGCTCTGTTCCTCTTCGCGTTTTTCAGTTACGAAATCTTTTATGTCCTGCGCCAGGTCCCGCCCTCGACGGGTGCGCCGCGCGTTGGGCAAAAAGCGCCCGAATTCACATTGCTCGATCAAAATGAAAAGCCAATCACGTTGGCGGCTCTGCTCTCCGGCTCCAAAGCCGCCGTCCTGATTTTCTATCGCGGATTTTGGTGACCGCTCTGCAACTCCGAGTTGCGGAGTTTTCAGCAACGGCTTCCGAATTTCAACGCGCGCGGGATCCGCGTCATCGGCATCAGCGTTGATCGGCCTGAGATTAACAAGCGGCAATCGCAAAAGCTCGGGTACACATTCCCGTTGCTGTCCGATCCCCAAGCGGGACTCATTCGCCGTTACGGTGTGTTGCATTCCGGCGCGGGACCGAAAGGGGCGGACATCGCGCGGCCGGCCGAGTTTCTGATTGATTCCAGCGGCGTGGTACGCTGGGTGAATCTTACGGAGAACATCGCGGTGCGGGCACGGCCAGAGCAAGTGCTCGACGCGTCCAATCAATTCGGGCCTGTCGGCCGATGATTGACGGCGCTCCCCCGAATCAATAGGTTGAGCGCGCGTGCATCCGGAACTGGAACAACTGGTTGTTCTCCAAGATCGGCAACAAAAGATCAGACAAATTCAGACGGAGATCGGAACGCTGCCGTTGCAACGCAACCACCTCGAATCGCAGTTGGCCGCAAGCGCAGCGGACGTCGATGCGCTAAAACAAAAGGCGCGCCAGCTTGAAGTCGAGCGCAAAAAATTGGAACTCGATGTGGGCACGCGCACCGAGACGATTTCGCGGCTTAAGACGCAGCAGTATCAGACCCGCAAAAACGATGAGTTCCAGGCGATCGGTCACGAAATTGACCGGTACGAAAATGAAATCCGCAAACTCGAAGATCAGGAACTAGAACTCATGATCGAGGCTGACAAGTTCAAAGGTGAAATCAGCGCGGCGGAAGAAAAAGCGCGGGCAACAAAGGAATCGGTCTCGCGGCAGTTGAACGATCTCGAAGCGAAATCAAAAGGGCTGGAGAGCCAGCAGCAGGAACTGACAAAGGATCGCGAAACGCTCGCCAGTCAGATTGACGACGATTTGCTTAATCGGTTCGAACGTCTTTTCAACAGCAAAGGCGACGCGGCGGTCGTCGCAATCGAGCATGGCGTTTGCACCGGCTGCCACATGAAAGTGACGACTGCCACTGCGTCACGAGTCAGGGCGGGAAAAGAGATCGTGAGCTGCGAAAACTGCGGGCGGATTCTGTATGAGCCTGCTTAATGTTGATGTCCATGTTTTCATGCTCATGATCGTAATCAGAAAGCAGAAATGGAGCACGAGCATGAGCATGAGCATGAGTTTACTCACACATTAAACCGAAAGAAGATAACGTCGCCGTCCTGAACCTCGTACTCTTTTCCCTCCAGTCGGAGTTTGCCAGCTTCACGAGCTTTCGCGAAAGAACCGAGCGCGGCGAGGTCGTTGTAGTGAATTGTTTCCGCTGCGATAAAACCGCGCTCGAAATCAGAATGGACCACTCCAGCAGCGGCGGGCGCCTTGTCGCCGGCGTGAATGGTCCAGGCGCGCGTCTCCTTCTCACCAGTGGTAAAAAACGTGCGCAGACCGAGCAGGTGATATGCAGCGCGAATGAGCGCGTGCACTCCGCTGTCTTCCACGCCGAGACCGCGCAAATATTCCAGCGCTTCCTGTTCACTCAGATCGACAAGCTCACTCTCGATCTGCGCGCTGATCACGATGGCTTCCGTGGCGAAATGATGGCGCGCGTAATCCTGAACAGTGCGAACCCATCGAGACGGGTTGTAGCCGGGGGCGTTGACCCTGGCATCACGGATGTTGAGTTGCTCATCACGGCTGGGATCAACGATCCCGGCTACAGCAACCAGATCGCTCTCCGCCACGTTGCAGGCAAAGATTGTTGGTTTTGATGTGAGCAGAAAAAATCCGTGCGCGATTGCTTTTTCTTCCGGCGTTAATTCGGCGGTGATCGCTGGCTTTCCGGCGTCGAGATGCGTACTGAGCTTTTCGATGATTGCGTTTTCGGTCTTTGCCGCTTTTTCGCCGGCGTGCAGTTGCTTCTGTAATCGGTCGCGCCGCCTCTGCAAGGATGCCAGGTCAGCGAGTACCAGCTCGGTATTGATTACTTCAATATCGCGGATGGGATCAATGATTGCGCTGACATGGTGCACATTGCTGTCTTCGAAACAGCGCACGACCTGCACGATCGCGTCCACTTCGCGAATGTGATGCAGAAACTGGTTGCCCAGCCCTTCGCCCGCGCTCGCGCCTTTGACCAGCCCGGCGATATCCACAAACTCAATCGCGGTCGGCGTGATTTTTTTCGAGTGCGAAATTTCGGCAATTTTTTCCAGGCGCGGGTCAGGGACGGTTACCACACCCACGTTTGGATCGATCGTGCAGAACGGATAATTTTCTGCCGGCGCCTTGTGCGTGCGCGTGACCGCATTGAAAAGCGTCGATTTTCCGACATTCGGCAGCCCGACAATTCCAGCGCTGAGCATGGCGCAATGTAGCGCGAGCATCCCGTTCGCCACAGGACGAATCCGCGGTGGCGGACTTGCGCCGGAGAAATCGCAAGCGAGGACCTAGAATGTCTTGATTACTAAAAAATCGGGCCGGCGGGATTTGAACTCGCGACCTGTCGCCGCGGCGACCGCACCACAAACCCAAGCACTCGAGCTCATCGCGCCCGAGACCAGATTTGTAGTATCGCTCTCTTTTTGCCACTTCGGCGCGACTAGAAAAGCTTTCACTGTGGACCAAAGTCCACGGCATGCCATGACGGGTGGCTTTGGAATGGCCCAGATTGTGCCGCCGAAGACGTTCAGAGAGGTTCTCGCACGACCCCACATAGCGGCGACCAGTCTTGCTGCTTCGCAAAATGTAAACGTGAAACACAACGATAAGACATCTGATCCTCTCGGGCCGGCGGGATTTGAACCCGCGACCTCTTGAACCCCATTCAAGCGCACTACCAAGCTGTGCTACGGCCCGCCAAAGCGAATACTCTTTGCCACTTCCGGGTTTGAGGCAAACATTTCCGCCGGTGTGACGAATACGATCAGTCTAAAACACGCGTGTGTCCGTTTCATCTGCTTCGTAATCGTTCTCTGTGTGACCGATGTTCTCGCGCAGTCGCATGAGACCATCAGGTTGAACGAAAATGCGTTCGCCTTTGCCGAGCAACTCGTCAGAGAAGGACACTGCATCGCGGACGGCAAAGGCGCGTGGAGCGTGCATCGGCCTTCCGCAGACGAAGAGAATGAGTTTATTCGCCTGCACGGATTTCCTGAATACGCAAAATGGCATCTCGGGATCGACGATCGCTACCCTGTGAATACGAAACGCCGGTACAAGTTCCCTTACGGCGATTTCAAAAACGTTCATCGGTCCGGCTTGCTCGCGGCGAGAGCCAGAGCTCGCCAATATGGCTATACCGAAATCGAAAACGCCGCGGCGAAATTGGAGCAGGCAATAAAGAATCAGCCACCGATTAACTCTGCCAAGCCGATGAAAATGCATCGATGAGTTCTGGCAGTTCCGCGCTATAACCGCCTTCGAGGACAACAGCGACAGGAATACCAAGGTTGTTTAACCACTTGCCAAATTTCGCGAAGTCTTCGCACTCGAGGATCAATTTTAGGAGCGGATCGCGCGCGTAGGCGTCAAATCCTGCCGACGCGAGAAGCAGACCCGGTTCGAATGCGATCAGTTTCTCCAGCGCCCGGTTTGCAACCTGTACATGGTCCTCGCGCGGTGTGAACGGAGCGATCGGATAGTTAGCAATATTCGCGAACGATTTCGTACCGGTCCCCGGATACGCTGGAAACTGATGGATCGACGCAAATTGAACTCGCTGATTGTGTGCGACGATCGCTTCCGTTCCGTTGCCGTGATGTCCATCAAAATCCCAAATGGCGACGCGTTCAGCGCCGTTCTCCAATGCGTGGAGTGCGGCGACGGCGATATTGTTGAAATAACAGAAACCCATCGCGCGATCTCGCATGGCATGATGTCCCGGCGGTCGCATCAGACTAAACCCGGGCTCACCGCGCAATGCCGCGCGCGCCGCCCCGATCGCGGCGCCTGCTGATTGCCGCGCATGCCTGTCGATGTTGGGATAGAACGGCGTGTCGGGATCAAAATCCTCGCGCGCATTGGTGACGCATTCGATATGCTCACGCGAATGCGCGCGCAGCAATTCTTCATCCGTTGCAGCGGCGGGCGCGCGCCATTCCCAATCGGGATGTCGATCCTTTAAAAGCGGCGCGGTGCGAGCGACGCGCTGCGGCCGCTCCGGATGGCCGGGGCTTGAATATTCGAGACAGCTTGGCTCGTAAAAAATCGTCATCGAGGTTGCAAGGTGCCCCTCAAATGCATATTCGACTACGATGCTAAACGGCCAGAAAATTGTGGTGGTGATGCCGGCATATAACGCCGCGCGTACGTTGCGCCAGACGTACGATGAAGTCATGGCGCATGGGGTTGTCGATCTCGTCATCGTAGTGGACGACTCTAGTCACGATGAGACGGTGGCAATCGCGCGCACTTTGCCAGATGTGCAAGTGGAAGTGCACCCGGAGAACCGCGGCTACGGCGCGAACCAAAAGACCTGTTACCGGCTCGCACTGGCCGCAGGCGCCGACATTATCATCATGATTCATCCTGATTACCAGTACACACCACAGCTTATTCCGGCGATGGCGGCCCTAGTAGCCAGCGGGCTTTACCCGTGTGTGCTCGCTTCGCGGATTCTTGGCGGCGGTGCGCTGAGCGGCGGCATGCCCTGGTGGAAATACGTCTCAAACCGGTTCCTGACGCTCGTGGAGAATCTCCTAGTCGGCGCGAAACTCTCCGAATATCACACCGGCTATCGCGCGTTTTCCCGACAATTG
>QHOF01000044.1:22565-23165 GCA_003219335.1 Verrucomicrobiota bacterium
AATGATTTTGTTTTCGACAATCAGATCCTCGCGCAAATCGTTGCTCTTGGCTGCGCGATTGGTGAGGTGACCTGCCCGGCTCGCTACATGCCCGAAGCGTCCTCAATCAATTTTCGCAGGAGCGTGCGCTATGGGCTGGGCTGCCTGGCAACAGCGTTACGTTTTCGGCTGGCGCGGTGGGGCCTGGCGCAGCCGCTCGTTTAGATGATCGATTGCCACGAAACACTACCCGCTCAGTAGCGTCGTACGACGTAATGACCAGGGACCCAAACTCTGACGCCGTGTCGCCATCTCCAATGGCCCGGCCTCCAGACGTAATACACGCGCCCCGACCAATACCCGGGACCACGATAGTAAGGCCGATCGCCAACCGCAACGGTTACTGACCCAGGATAACCAGCATAGTATGGCCCAGGGCCGTAATAAGGCCCGTAACCCGGATATGCAGCGTAATAGTCGGTGCATCCACCGATCCCAAGCGTGGCGCAAATTAAAGCCAACAGCAAAACGGAGCATTTCGTTTTCATTTTCATCATATGGGTATTCGGATTCGAGAGATGATTTACGTGCCCGTGCTCGGCACCACGTGGAATTCCTTCG
>QHOF01000044.1:23297-23747 GCA_003219335.1 Verrucomicrobiota bacterium
TTCCCAGGCGTTCTGGAAGATCGTGGACATGATATGGCGCAAGCGGGAATCAACTTCTTCGCGCGGCCACGGCAGGCGCATAGAGTTTTGGCTCATCTCAAGTCCGGACGTGGCTACTCCGCCAGCATTTGCTGCTTTGCCGGGACCGAAAAGGATTTTTTTCTCGAGGAAAAGATCGACAGCCGGTGGCACGCTCGGCATGTTCGCGGCTTCAGAGACCAGGTAGCACCCGTTGTCGATCAATTTTCTTGCGTCTTCGCCAGTAATCTCGTTCTGTGTCGCACACGGAAAAGCGCAATCGCACTTAATGCCCCAAGGCCGTTGCCCACCGACATATTTAGAACCACGGAATTTTTTGGCGTACTCGCTGATCCGCCCGCGCCGCACATTCTTGACACTCTTCACCCAGGCGAGCTTTTCTTCATCGATACCGTTCTTGTCGTAAATGAA
>QHOF01000303.1 GCA_003219335.1 Verrucomicrobiota bacterium
AGATAGAATACAAGCGAGTACTTTTAATATTTCGTGGTCTCCCGATTTTGTATCGGTTGACTACCAGGTATCCGACGGACAGCGTGAGCAGAAAACATTCACTGTTGAACAATTGCACAAGCTGGACTCGCATATGAGGTTCCGAAAGTTCCAACCATGACCAAGCAAAGCGAGCCATGGTTTGAGATTTAGGCGTAACGGGTTATGGACTAACCCCGACAACGTGGCGGGGCTGGTCTACGACGCTCGTAATCATGGCAGGAATGATAATGGGAATGAAGGCGCTGCTCCTGATCGTTCTCCTCTTTTACCTATCGAGCCTTTGGGCTAGGTTGCGACCGGCCCAAGCCCGTATGTCCGCCGAGTCTTCGCGCTAGGGTTGGTTTTTCGTAAATTCAAACCGCACTCGAGCTTCTCCAATTTCAGGCACGGTAATTTCCTGACTCCTGATACCCGCATCTTCATGCCAGGCTTTAAGCATATAGGCTCCGGCAGGGATATTTGCGATAGAGAATGCTCCTCGCTCGTCGGTCATGGCAAAAAAGGGATGATCGAACACATGAATGTAGCCGAGCATCCAGGCATGGTGTCGCACACGAGTTTCATGATTCCCGTGTCTCTGATTTTTTGTGTCGCCTCCAGGATTGTGTTACGGAACGGCAGGGATAGCATAAACACGGTTCTTTCTTGGAGATATGAATGGGGGATTTGTTTGCGCCTGAGGGCCGTGGCCGCTCGGTATCATGCGAATGGATTGTTTGTGTAGAAATCTGACGCACGGAAAAGAACTGCTTTCCTAAAGTGACCTTGTGATGGGCAGCCTAGAGTCGCAATCTGGGCACATCCTGTTGACAGGGGACTCCGTTGTCTTTCTTGTAGGTATCGGGACGACAATACTGAGATAACCTTTACACTTGGGCGCCAGCACCCGCTGCTCGAGCACCTAGAGAAAAGATGTAATTTGTCACCGCCACAACGAAGTTCATTGTACGCTCTCAGACTGCGGGCTGATCCGCTTTACCCAGTAATAACGGGAGATCCGGCGGAGATCGTCAGGGGAGACACGGTTCACGAGCACCGTGTTTCCCCGCACGCCGCTCACTATGCCGTAGCTTTGAAACAGGCGAATGTGGAAATTCTCAGGGGCGAAACCGAGCGTGATCGCGACAGCTAGAGGTGCCCGCTCGCGTAGCGCGGTCTGAAGCGCCGGGTCGATGCGCACGGTAGCAGTCGTAACGAGAAAGAGTTCCCATCCACCCCAAGCGACTGCCACGACAAGGAGGAACACCACTGACCGGTGCCTTAAGACTGCGACCACCGGCATGGCTGAAGCTTTCATCGGCTCGAGGAGACTAGCCCCCAGCGCTCCACCGTCCATCGCTCGATCGGTTGGAGCACCAGCCGGTCGGTGAGAAGCCACAAGATTCCGATCGTGACAATTCCCACCAGAATCGTGTCGGTCTGATGAAAGTTGCTCGCGTTGTAGATCAAGAATCCAAGGCCGGTGCTGGTAGCGATCATCTCCGCAGCGATCAAGGCGCGCCAGCCGAACCCGATGCTCATGCGAATCCCTGTAACGATATTCGGCATCGCGCCCGGAATCAATACTTGAAAAATAATGTGGCGTCGCGAGCCACCGAGCGTGCGCACGGCGTGCTCGAAAATCCGCGGGACGCTACGGACTCCCACGAGGGTGTTGTAGAAAACCAAGAAGAAGATCGTGTTGAACATGATGAAGATCACACTCACCCAGCCGAGCCCGAACCAGGTTACCGCAAGCGGGAGCCAGGCAATTCCCGAGAGAGAGTTAAAAAAGCCCGCGATCGGCTCGAAGACCGGCGAGAGCCTGCGCCGAAGCCCGACAAAAATCCCAAGCCCTACCGCTAGCGGCACGCTGATCACGAGCGACACGAGCACCCGGCCCACGCTCGCCCCGATGTTAGTCCAGAGCGACCCATCCTTAAGCATGTCCCAGCCCGTCCTGGCCACATCGGCGGGCGGAGGCAGAAACATCGCTGGCAGCACGTTGGCTCGGGTCACGAGCGCCCAAGCGATCAGGATAAGCGCGAAGGGCGCCGCTCCCCGACCGACGGCCAACAGGTCACCGCGCCACCCATGCATCATCGCTGCACCATCCCCCAGCGTGCGATGGTTGCCTCCTCAAGCGGGCGCAGCAGGAAATAGTCCAGGACCACCCACAGGGCGCCGATGATCCCCATTCCCAGCATGATGCGCGCTGTGAGATGAAACGTCTGGGCGTTGAAGATCATGAAGCCTAAGCCGTTGGCGCCCACTAACATTTCCGCGGCGATCAGGGCGCGCCAACCATACGCCAGCCCGAGCCGGACTCCCATGGCGATGTTGGGGAGCGCCCCCGGGAGCAGCACGTCGCGGACAATACGCCAGCGGGAGGCGCCGAGGGTGCGCAGCGCGTTCACATAAATCTGCGGCACGCTCCTGATGCCCAAGAGCGCGTTGAAGATCACCGGGAAGAGAACGGTGTAGTTGACCGCCACCAGGATCGTCCGCTCGCCGAACCCAAACCAGATCAGCATCAGCGGCAGCCAGGCGATGCCCGATACCGATTGGAAAAAGTTGAGCACGGGATAGGCGAAGTCCGCCGTCACTCGGCTGACGCCGAGAAGCAGACCGATCGGGACTCCCACGAAAAGCCCAAGGAGCGCGGCGAGGACAATGCGTCGCAGGCTCTCGGCGACAAAGATTGGCAGCATGCCCTTTGCGATCAGCTCGACGAATGCCGAGAGCACAGCAGAAGGCGGCGGCAAGAAGTAGTCCGGAACGGGGAGAGTTGCCGCTCCTAGGCTCCACGCGGCGATGGTGGCCGCCAATATGAGGACCCAGGTTGACACGATCTCCCAATGTCGTTCCACTGGATTCTTACCTTTTAAATCCTCAACGATACTTTCAACAAAGTTTATCGCTCAGACGCTAACAAAAGAAAATCCGAAATCCGAATATCGAAACCCGAAACCTCAAACCCGTTTGTTTGAATCTTTGTGATTTTCATTTTTTGATTTTTGCATTTGTTTCGGATTTCGAGTTTCGAATTTGCTTGGTTAGACCTCTTTGCCTACCTCCTCGCGCACCAAGCCGAACACCTTCTCCTTGGCCGCGTCGAATGTCCCGTCCGACATCAAGAGATTCCATCTGCGCCGCGCGCGAGGGATGCCAACAGGCACCAGCGCCTTGACCCGGCCAGGGCGTCCCGAGAGCACGCAGCAGCGGTCGCCGAGAAATACCGCTTCCTCGACGTTATGGGTGACGAATAGAATAGTCTTGCGCGTGGCCTGAGCGATGGCGTTGAGCTCTTCCTGAAGGGTAATACGAGTCTGGGAATCGACCGAGGCGAACGGCTCATCCATCAGCATCACCTCTGGATTGGCCGCCAGAGTCCGCGCCACCGCCACCCGCTGCTTCATGCCGCCCGAGAGCTCGTGGGGATACTTGCGCTCGAATCCCCGAAGCCCCACCAGCTCGACAAAGCGACGGACGATTGCGGATCGCTCTTCCTTGGGGACGCTTTGAATCTCCAAGCCGTGGGCGATGTTTTTCTCCACCGTGCGCCACGGCATGATGGCGAACTCCTGAAAGACCACGCCACGATCGGGTCCAGGCCCCCTCACCTCGCGGCCGTCGAGCAACACCGTGCCCCGCGTCTTTGGAAGGAGTCCCGCGAGGACATTCAGGAGGGTAGTCTTGCCGCATCCGCTTGGGCCGACGACCGTCAGAAACTCCCCCTCGGCCACTTCCAGATCAACCCCGTCCAGCGCCACGACGCGCTCCCTGGTAAAGGGATTGACGTACTCGTGCCCCAGCCCGCGAATCGTGATTTTCGCCGTCACATCCTCAGCGCGCCGGCTTCAAATCGGCAAAGAGTTGCAGGTGCGTCTTCATCACTTTCTCGATGAACCTGAGATCGAGGCCTTGCTGCCATGGGATCGCAGACTTCAGC
>QHOF01000305.1 GCA_003219335.1 Verrucomicrobiota bacterium
TTGTTTCCGCTGGTGTTGGCAGTGAGCGCTTCCGAACCGATGGCCGTGTTGGAGCCGCCGGTGGTATCGTTCATGAGCGCAAAGTAACCAGTCGCAGTGTTGGCTGCACCGCTGTCGTTAAAGACGAGTGTGTCGGTTCCAACGGCCGTGTTGTTTGAGCCGGTGGTGTTGAGCAGCAACGCTGCCGCGCCCACTGCGGTATTGGAACTCCCGTTGTTGAGGATCAGCGCTCCGGCGCCAACACCGGTATTGAAACTGCCGGTGCTATCTAAAAAGAGCGAACGCCAACCAAGCCCTGTATTTCCTGCGCCGATGGTGAGGGAATTAAGCGCGTCGCATCCTTCCGCTGTCGTGAAATTGGGGAAGCACCCATCCGGGGCCGGACTGACCGCCCGCGCTCCTGGCAAAAGCGCGAAGCAGGCTAACACCGGCAGGATGGCCATCAATATCGTATTTCTATTTTTCATGATTCGATTTCTTTTCTTTGTTTTTAAGGTTTGTCCACAATCACTTTGACCGTCGGCTTACTCATTTCGATCTGGGCGCTCACTTCCTGGATTTGCGCGGCCTGCTCTTTCAGCTGGGCTGTGAGCGTCTCTATTTGGTGCTGTTGCTGTGCGATGGTTGCTTGCAAGTTCTGAACGTTGCGATTGAGCATGGCTTGCTTGGCGGCGTCGGGAATGGCTTGGGGCCGGATGCCTTTAGGCGAAAATCCACCCGGGTCGTGTCCATCCATGGTGAACGTCCCCAATCTTCCATCGGAATCGACCATCACGATAGCGGCCGTCGCGGCGGAAACCGGCGCACCGGAGATATTGTCGATAGTGCATCTGTCACTGACCTGGCCAAAAACACTGTGCACACCAGAGTGGTGGCCGATGATGATATTGTTATCGACGCTGGTGATACCAGACCCAGCCATGCTGCCTAGGGCAACATGATCGCTCGTGGTTACGCTGCTCTGGAGCGCTAGATTACCAATGGCTGTGTTGTCGTTTCCGGTGGTGCTGGCAGTGAGCGCTTCCCAACCGATGGCCGTGTTGGAGCCGCCGGTGGTATTGTTCATGAGCGCAAAGTAACCAGTGGCAGTGTTGGCGGAACCGCTGTCGTTAAAGACGAGTGTGTCGGTTCCAACGGCCGTGTTGTTTGAGCCGGTGGTGTTGAGCAGCAACGCTGCCGCGCCAACTGCGGTATTGGAACTCCCGTTGTTGAGGACCAGCGCTCCACCGCCAACGCCGGTGTTGAAGCTGCCGGTGGTATCTGAAAAGAGCGAACGCCAACCAAGCGCTGTATTTCCTGCGCCGGTGGTGAGAAGACTAAGCGCGTCGCATCCTTCGGCTGTCGTGAAGTTGGGATAGCATGGGTCTGGCGTAGGGGTTGGCGTTGGCGTTGGCCTGGGAGTAGGACTGGGCGTGGATGTGGGCGCGGGTGTGGGCGTGGGCGATGGCGTCGCACTCACCACCATGACTGTGCCTACCATACCGCAGCATGCGCCATGCGGCGTGCAGTAATACGGAAATGACCCGACACTGTTGAACGTGTGACTGAAGGTAGCTCCCTGGTTGAGGATCCCAGAGTCCCACAGCCCGCTAGGCATGCCTGGAGAACCCGAGGTGCTACTGTGACCGGTCGAGCTCCAAGTCCATTGCACCGTATCGCCCGGGTGAATGGTCACCGACGACGGCGAGAAGCAAAGGCAATTGTTCCCGACCGTCACAGTAACCGTAGTCGCGCTTAGCGACTTTGGGAATAAAGCGAAAAGCGTAACAATCGTCGCTACCGCTACCATAACACGGAATGAAGAGGGTTTCACCGCAGCCGCCACGTAGTTGTCGCTTACAGAAATCACACCTTCAACCTGCCATCAATCTGTCGTCGCACGCAACAACGCAAAGGTAACGCGACTGTTACCTTTGTAGCTTCCTGGCAATTACGACGGTCGCAGACGAGGCTGCCTGCGGGCCGGCTCCGACTTGCCGTGGCGGGTCCGTCCTACGCGGAGGGAAGCTTACGCTTTCGGGTTACCGATGGTATAACCGACGTGCCGGACAGTGTGAATCAGCGGGGGATCGCCGAGTTTTTTGCGCAACCGGCCGATGAATACTTCGACCAGCTTTGTGTCGTACTCATGCGCGTGTTCCCAAACGCGCTCGCACAACTCCGTACGCGTGAACACACGGTCGGGCTCGCGCATCAGCACCTTCAACAACATCAGCTCCCGCGGTGAAAACTCGAGTCGCTGGCCGCCGCGGTGAACGTCATGCGTAGCAAGATCGAGCGTGACATCGCCGACGCGCAGTGACATGCCCGGTTCCTCGGGATAACGGCGCCCGAGCGCGCGTACGCGCGCCACCAGCTCGCGCATGGCAAATGGCTTGGGCAAGTAATCATCGGCGCCGAGTTGTAATCCCGTTACTCGGTCCTCGACAGCGCCGCGCGCGGTCAGCAGCAACACACGGCCGGCAAGATGTTGCGCGCGGAGGCGCCGCAAAACCTCGAAGCCGTCGATTCCAGGCAGGCGGATATCGAGCACGATTAAGTCGAAAGGCGTCTTGTTGACTTCATCCAAAGCAGCTTCGCCAGCGTGAACTGCTTTCGGATCATGGCCAGCCTCGGTCAGCGCCGCAGCGATTTGCCGCGCCACCGGCCTTTCATCTTCAACAATCAGGATTCGCATGGCTGTCTCGCAAGATTGGATGATTAGAAGCGGAGAGTAAATTGTACAGCGAGCAAATGATTATCATCGCCAGGAGCAGTGGTTTCATGCTGAAAACTGTATTGCAATTTTAGCTGCGCGTGTGTCGCGAAACGGTAGGTCGCGGCAATGTCGATTCTGCCGAGATCTGGACTCCAGTGATCATTGTGGCCGTAGCCATCATTGATTGCGGCGAAGAGTTGTTGGTTCCACCGAAGCGCGCCAAAGAACTGTGGCGTAAATTTGTATTTCGCTTCGACATAATAAGCAAACGTATCCGCGTCTCCCACATTGGGTACTTGAAAGCGGGCTTCATAAAACTCGGCCCAGACTTGCAGATGATGCCAGGCGAAACTGGCATCCTGCCCGAGAACAAATTCCCGATAGTCGTCAATGTCGCGTCCGGGCGGCAGGGTCGGTTCGGCTTCACGCCGAAAATATGACCCCTCGCTTGCGGAAAAGCCAAGATTCCAGGCCTCGTTAGGCCGGAAACCAACGCGTCCACTGAAGGTCGG
>QHOF01000304.1 GCA_003219335.1 Verrucomicrobiota bacterium
TGACCGTTGCTTGCAAGCTCTCAACTGTGCTATCGAGCGTGGCTTGCTTGGCGGCGTCGGGAATGGCTTGGGGCCGGATGCCTTTAGGCGAAAATCCACCCGGGTCGTGTCCATCCATGGTGAACGTGCCCAATCTTCCATCGGAATCGACCATCACGATAGCGGCCGTCGTAGCGGAAACCGGCGCACCGGAGATATTGTCGATAGTGCATCTGTCACTGACTTGGCCAAAAACACTGTGCACACCAGAGTGGTGGCCGATGATGAT
>QHOF01000306.1 GCA_003219335.1 Verrucomicrobiota bacterium
CAAGAACGCGAAGGTCTATCGCGATGCCAGGGCGCGGCTAATGCAGCTTGGATTGCTCGGCGACATGGCCATCGACATCACCCAAGGAAACGAAAGCTCTGGTCGCGCGAAAGACGGCGAGATGTTTGCCGGTGAACGCACTCCCGATCTGGGCGAAGCCGCAGCCAAGATGCTCGAGGTGATTAAACCGGTCGCAGCCGAAGCCACCAACACTATGAAAGACCTTCAGCAGACCGCGCAAAATCTGAATCGCCTCACCGACGAAAACTCCGAGCTGAACCTCGCGCTCACCCAGTTCAAAACATTCGGCGAACACATGGCCGATCTGACCGCGCCCGACGGCGCGCTCTCGCATTCGCTCGCCAACATCGAAAAGATCAGCACCAGTCTCACCGAGAACGACAACATCGAGGTCACCCTGCGAAACCTGCGGACGTCGTCGGAGAAACTAAAACTCGCGGTTACCGATCTCGGCCCTGCCGGCGAGAACATCAAGCAATTCAGCGAGACAATAAAAACGCAGCCGTGGCGTCTGATCTGGCCATCGACAAAAAAATACGCCGAAGCATCACCAACTCCCTCCCCTGGCCAGGGAACGATCAGTGTCCGCAAAAGCGCAAGAGCAAGGCCACGTCCGCGGGCGACTCCCACTTCGCGCACGAGCAGCCGCTAGGTATCGGGGCGGGGCTGCAGCTGCTCGTTATGGACGCTCTCTTCACAACGTGCGCTCGAGCAACGACGTAAGATCACCCAACGCTGCTACCATTTCAGAATACTTGACGCGGGTACGAACAAGTGCGCTTGGGTTGCGATGCTTTAGAGCGTTAACTTCACTCTCTCGAACGGTGCGCCAACGTCGAAGAGCATACCTTGACATGCCGCACCGCCCGGCCGCCCGGATCAAAGCCTCAACATCGCGCGCCCTGCTATGCGTGACATAGCGGACGAGGCGCTCAAAACCAACATCGATGCGCATTAGAGCACTGTTGAAATGAACAATCGACACCCAGCTAGGCTTCGAAGGTGGACGAGAAGCTGCCAGACTTCGCGCTGTGTCCAGAGCATCGTCGAGCTCGTTCTGCCACCGGTGTGGATGAGCAGTCTGATCGGAGTACCCGTGGCGCTTGGCTTCGTAAGCACAGTACAACGCACCGATGGGGTACGTAAGGAGGCCAGCCCGCTCGGGTGTATTGCCGTTTAGCGCCGAGAGTCTCCTGGCGATTTCTGTAGCGACATGGCTTCCGCGTCCCTAACGAGAATTATACGAAAAAGTTAACAAGGTTTGTACAGAACCCTGCGCCCTAATTCCATTCTAAATCGCGGCGAAATGCGCCAAGAGAATGATTTTGCCAAGAGCGAAACCGAAATCGAATCTCGAAAACTCGCTACGCCCGCGAAAATTAGGCGGCAAAGCCGCACTTAGTTTGGCAACGCGTTGAGGACAACACGTTCCACCTTCGCGTTTGCCAAAGATGGATCGGCTTCTCCGAAGACGATGGCTTACGGCCCGTAGCTTTTGGTGAACTTCTTCCTCGATTCCGTCTCGGGCTCGGTTGATGTCATCGGCGCTGATGGCTCGGGCTTGGTTGCCGATGGTTGTTCCGCTGGCGCGGTTGGTTCGGCTTCCGGCGCGCCCTCGGCACCGCGAGCAGGCTCCGGTCGCGCGCTACCAGCTTCCCGCGAGACTTCCACATACGCCATCTGCAAATTCGAAAGCGCGTTACTCAACACTTTTGCCTCTTCGTTCGTCAGGTTGCCGCGCGTTTTTTCCTGAATCATGTCAAGTTGATCGATGAACATTCTGGCGAGGTCCAGGTTCACTTCGGGTTCGCCGGTTTTTGGATTTGGAATTTGGCCAAGAAACAGCGCGGCGTTTTGCGCATGCATCACGACGAATTCGATGAAGCGCTGGGAAAGCTCGCCGCTCAGTGTGGTTTTTTGGACTTCAGCCATAAAGCAAAGTGATGAGTGACGAGTGACGAGTGATGAGTCTCCCTAAGATAGCACGGTTTTTCTCGTCACTCATCACCCGTCACTTGTCACTTCTTCTCTGGCGGTTGCACCGTTGCTAAAACATATGGTTGATCGCGAAAATATTTCGCGGCCACTTGTTTAATGTCATCGAGCGTCACTGCGTTCACGTCGTGTTCGAGTCGCTTGTAATAATCGAAGCCGAGTCCGTAGAGTTCGTTCAGCGCGCAATGGTAACCAAAGGCGTCGTTGCTTTGATTCGCGATCTCCTGCTGGCCAATCAGCTTCTTTTTCGCTCTGGCTAATTCTTCAGTCGTGAGACCTTCATTGGCGAGTTTGTGGATTTCATCGAGCAACGCGGTCTTCACCGGCTCGATTTTCTGCGGATCAGTCCCCAGATAGAACGCGAAAAGTCCCGGTACCAGGCCTTGCATCTGACTTGCGCCCACGTAATAGGCCAAGCCCATTTGCTCGCGAATACGAATGAAAAAACGCGACCCGAGATCGCTGCTTGCCTCATCGATTAATTCCAGCGCGTAGCGATCAGGACTGGACAGGCTCGCGCCGCGAAAGCCGACCATAATCACGCCCTGCGCCTTGTCCTTGCGGCTTTCAACGGTTTCCGGTTTGCTCAGCGGCACGGAAGGTTTTGCGTCGGTCAGGGCAAGCGCGCCGGGCTTCATCTTGCCGAGTGCTTGCTCAACAAGCTGCTTTACCTGCGACGCTTTAACGTCTCCGAAGACATAGATGACGCCGTTTTTGGCGACCACGTAACGATCGCGAAAATCGATGAGATCTTTTTGCGTTAGACCCTTAACGGATTCGACCGAACCATTGCCGCGCAGAGCGTACGGATGCTGCGAAAAAAGCGCCTGTCGCATGATGTTGCGTGCAACGGAAGTCAACTGCTCCTCCTCCTGCTGAATCGCTGCGATCTGGATTTCTCTTTCGCGCGCGATCGCTTTTTCCGGGAACGTAGCGTTGAGCAACACGTCTGAGAGCAGGTCCACTCCCAATTTCACATCGGGCTTGGTGACATCGACCGACACGCTGAAGCTGTTGTTACCGGCGTCGCTCGAAATCGAACCGCCCACGGCTTCGATCTCATTGGCGATTTGCTCGGCAGTGCGCGTTTTGGTTCCTTTCAACAGCACT
>QHOF01000307.1 GCA_003219335.1 Verrucomicrobiota bacterium
GTAACGTTCATAAGTTTCTGTGCGTTCGCTTTGCAAGTAAGGTCCGAACTCGCCGCCGGCGTGCGGGCCTTCGTCCCAATTCAGGCCCAGCCATTGGAGTCCGTTGTAGATCGCCGCCATCGCTTCCTCGGTGTTTCGCTTGATACCAGTGTCTTCGATGCGCAGCACGAATTTCCCGCCGTGATGCCGCGCAAACAGCCAGTTGAACAGCGCAGTGCGCGCTCCGCCGATGTGCAAATAGCCAGTGGGCGAGGGAGCGAAACGAACGCGAATTTCAGACATTGCAGTGATGGAGTGATGAAGCAATGGAGTAATGCATTTGTTTAGCGACTCCGCCAGCCATTACTCCAGCGCTCCAATACTCCATTACTCCAAAAAAATCCTGCCGGCGCGGCGGCGTACAGGTCGATCTTTCGGAAGATTCACTTTGGCGACGCGGGCATCACGATCGGCAAGGGAACGGACGCGCTCGATTACGTCGAAGCCGAGCTCGGAGATTTTTTGCGCGCGCAACCATTTCAAAATTGCCCGGCGCTGGAGCGCAATCGGCAACGCGCGAAGTTTTGCCACTGAAAGTGCCGCCTCCGCCGGAGCGGCTGCGGCGGGCGAGTCGGCATCCGTTGAATCCGGAAGCTGATTGTCCATCCAGGCTTCATCTTCGCCGGCAATCGTTGCGGCGCGCGAGATGGTGAGACGAATGTTGCGGCCGAGCATTTTCTCCAGATACGGAATCACCCGGTGGCGGACGCGATTGCGAAGCGGATTGAGATTTTTGTTCGTGGCGTCTTCACGAAATCTGAGCCGGTGCTCCCTTACATAACTATCGATCTCTTTGCGCCAGACAGGAAGAAATGGCCGCACGATTGTTAGCTCAACGTCATCGATCCGGCGAGTGGAAGACTCGCGGATCGCGACGAGACCGGCGCTCCCGGCGCCGCGAAACAAATTGATGAGTAAGGTCTCAACGAGATCGTCGGCATGATGCGCTAGGAAAATCGTGTGGCAACGGTGGCGCTTCGCGGCTTTGGCGAAGAACGAGTAGCGCGCCTCACGCGCTGCGGTCTCGATCGACATCTTTTTTTTCTTCGCAAGCGCGCGAACGTTTGCGGCGCCGAGTTCAAAATCGACCTGATATTTCCCGGCCAGTTTTTCTACAAAGCGTGCATCGGCGTCGCTCGATTGTCCGCGTAATTGATGATTCAAATGGCAAACGATCAGTTTCTCGTAACCGAGGTCGACCAGCCAGTGCAGCAGCGCGACCGAATCGCGCCCGCCGGAAACGCCGATCAGGTAGCGGGCGCTGGCTGGGAAATCACGCTCGATTTTTTTTTCTTCGATTAACTGCATCGACAGTACAATTTCAATTGGCCAAACGTCCAACGCTCAACGTAAAACGTCCAATGCCCATTGCAGAAAGGGAGACAAATTTTGCAACCAGCGGCGGCTTCATTTCGATGAGGAAATCCGTTCGTCTTTTCCTTTGCGGAATCGGTCTCGCTTCCATTTTGCCAGTGAACGCAAGCGCAGCGGACGCACAAATGCCGCGAACGAAGTATCGGCCGCCGGAGAACGTTACGATGATCGCGCTTCACGGGACAAGCGAAGCTGGTGGCCTAACCGGTCGTTTCACGATGATCGTGGATCTTCGTTCCGGACGCTACGTCGCTCAACGGGACTACGGCATCTACAGCGAAGCAACTGGCTTCGACGGGCGACTGGGTTGGAAACGCGACCGCTCCGGCGCTTCACATTTTCTCGATTCGGATCCAGCGCGTGCCATCACTGCGACCGAGGCGTGGCTTTTCCGTCGCGGCTGGTGCGACCAGAGCAACAAAGCAATGTTCGAAGTAAAGCCCGACGAAAAAGATGGCGAGGCAACGCTAACGGTCTGGAATGCGACTCCGAAGGGCGGAATTCCGGTTTTGCTTCGGTTTGAAAAAGCGAACGGCTTGTTGCGTCAATCCGAGGTCAGTCTTTGGAGCAGCCGATTGATCCGGCATTATTCGGATTGGCGTGAAATCGACGGCGTCCTCATTCCGTTCGCTGAGAAAGACGAGTATCCGGAAGATGAATTGGTCGAACTAATCAAGATCGAATCTGCAAAAGCGAACCCGCAGAACGTCGACGGCAAAATATTCGAGCGACCGCCGAACATTCACGATTATGCGATTAACGGCGACAAAATTTCTACCACTCTGCGGTACGAGGATGACGGTGTCGGTCGAATTTTTGTGCCCGTGTTCATCGATGATAAAGGACCTTATCCATTCGAGATCGATACCGGCGGCCATTTGATCTTGACATCGGCGACCGCCGAAAAATTGACCTGAAGCCGATCGGCAACGCGACTGCGACGGGTGCAGGCAGTCGCGTAGTGCACCAGGGAACGGTTCGCGCCAAGGAGATCCGAATTGGCGACGCCGTGATTCGCGATCAACAAGTCTGGGTCATACCGTTGCCTGATTCGTCCAACGATCGTGGGCCACGCGCCCCTCGCGCCGGGTTTCTCGGACTCGAACTGTTCGAGCGTTTCGCAGTCCAACTCGATCGCAATGCAAAGACTGTAACGTTGACGCCGCTGGAAAAGTTTGAGAGAAAGGCGCAAGGCGTTCGGCTTCCGATCTATTTCACGGAGGATGCCCCTCTCACGCGCGGAAGTTTCAACGGAGTTTCCGGCGATTTTGAATTAGACAGCGGAGATGCGGGCCCTGCGATTATCGAAGGTTATTGGGCACACGAACACGATTTGGAAAGCTTGCTTGCGCGCGGACTGCCCTGGGCAGGCAGCGGTGTTGGCGGCGATTACGGCGAAAAACTTAGCCGCGGCGACATCACGTTGGGGCCAATCAAATTTCCGCACGAAGTCGTGAGTTACGCCGGTCTGGTGCAACGTGGTTCCGAATCGACGAAACTTCAGGCCGGCGTAGTGGGAGAATCTTTGCTTTATCAATTCGACATGGTGTACGACTACGCGCGCGGACAAGTTTGGATCGATCCGAAAACCAATGTTCCTCATCGCGCGTTTAATCGTGCAGGCCTTCGACTGAAGAAGGAGAAGCCGAACGCGTTTACGGTTGCTTTTGTTGCACCGAAGTCTCCAGCCGAAACTGCCGGAATAAAAAATGGCGATCAAATCCTTTCCATAAATGAGAAGCCAGCGTCGCAACTTTCCTACTCGGACGCAGTCGTAATCTTCAGCCAATCCAAGGGAACAAAGATTACGCTGCTCGTTAGTCTGAAAGCTGGCGGATCAATGCGTCGTGTGGGCTTGCAGTTAAAAGAGATGCTTCCGTGATTGCCACTGACGTCGGCAGAATTCTGTCCGAGCGATCGGAAAGGTCCACGCCAATTTCGTTGAATCCAATTTACCGCCGCACTGCATCCAACCTTCAAAACCAATTATGAACGAAGAACAAACCTTAGACAAAGCGGGAACTCTGCGGCGT
>QHOF01000308.1:0-1230 GCA_003219335.1 Verrucomicrobiota bacterium
CGCAAGACTTTTTTACTGTCTTGCCATCGCCACGCGAAGGCGTTCTTCAGGCGAGATTGGAACGTTCACACGTTTCGGACTTGTGCCCTGACAAAGTATCTTCAGCTGCGTTACTCATAATTCCTCCCTTGCGGGTCGCTTTAAGGTCGAGTCTGAACAGGAAGAGGGCCGAGTGTAGAGTGTCGGGTGAAAAACAACTCCGTCTTCGGTGCACCCTCGTTTTCTTGTCACTCGTCCCTCGTCACTTCGGAAACAGAAACTGAATTTGGAAGCGCAACTGCCAGTCCGGGCCAAATTCCGGCTTGGCGACGTTACCGTAAGCTGCGAGCTGCGTATTCACCGGCAGCTTCCCGATTCTGAAAAGTTTCCCCACGCCACCACCCAGCGGCACGGTCCAGACGTCGCCGGCTCTATCCGCTTTCCAATCGGCCGTGAGAATCGGCGAGCTGGTCAGATACCAACCGTCGGGCAAGTTGTAGTTCACAAACGGCTGGAGCAGGAACGCATTCACGGCCTTGTCGCCCCATCCGGCAAACGACCATTGATTGTTGAGCAGTGCGCCGAACACCCAAGGACCTTGAATCGCTAGCGCCACTCCCGTCGGACCCATACTCCACTTACCGCTGCCGAGCAGGCGATCACTCGCCGTGGGCAGCGTAATCGTCGGCCCTATGCCCCAAATGACTTCGCCCGGTTTCGCCGGTGATAAGAAGAAACTCGGATTGATGTCACCAAGTCCTGTAGCACTGTCCACTCCCGGAAATAGCGATGGCTGGTTGATGATGGGCATGATGACGCGCGTGATAAGGTTCCAATCCTCGGTTAAGTGAAAAGGAATGACGGGCTGAACGTTGAGAATGTAAATCATCTTGTCTTTCGAGCCCGCGCCGAAGTTGAAATTGCTCTGCAGCGGCACGCTAATCAGATCTGCGATTGGATTCTGAGTTTTCTTGGCCAATTCGGTTTCGTCCTGAGCAAAAGCCTGAGAAACTGCCAGGCCGACGAAGCACAATACGACGGCGATGATCTGAAAAGTTTTTGCCATGAAACTGTTCATGTTTCGGGTGTCAGGTGAGATGGGAAATGATGGAATACTGGAATGGTGGAATGATGGTTTTTCCAATCTTACAGTGTTCCAAGATTCCACTCTCCGTTCTCCCATTTCCCTCGACTCGCGTCACTCTTTGTCATACTGAACCAGGGGCACACCCTGCGCGAGATCGTATTTCA
>QHOF01000308.1:1338-4912 GCA_003219335.1 Verrucomicrobiota bacterium
GTTTTTTCGCCTTGTCGTCGGTAAGCGTCTTATCGCGGAAATCCGCCGCATAGCTCTCGAGCAGGTTGGCGACGCGTTGATTAATTCTATGCAAGTCCTTTTGATACTCTTCGTATATCGGCCAAAACCCTTTTGCTTCCAATTCCGTCAATTCCATGTTTGTCGCGACAACCAATTTCTTGTCGGCTTTAATCTTGTCACGCAGAATTTGCAGGTTGTCGGCCGGCTTGTCCTGCGCCGAACTAAGCGGTACGAAACCAAACAGCAGGGTCACCATCATGACGCCGATTATTCTCTTCGCTAAATCTCTTCTCATCACTCTTCTCCTCCATAAAAATTCAAAATCCGAATATCGAAATCCGAAACAAATCGGAGCCAAAATAAATCCGTAATACGGAAAATCCAAAACCTCGAATCCGATTTGGGCTCGTTTGGAATTTGTATTGTTTTGATCATTTGAATTTGTTTCGAGCTTCGTGCTTCGAATTTCGTGCTTCGAGTTTTGGCTGCTACGGATTGATTCTGGTAATCTTCGATCCCTGAATGCCGACCCCCGCCATCAGTCCCTTCTGGTCAAAGATATAAGCATAAACACCCTTCTGGAGCGTTGTTGTTGACAAGTTTTTGCCAAAACCCGAGTCCAGCACGACTAGGCTTGGTCCTGTTCCAACCTCCCAGCCATCACTGTTGGTAAGATACTGAAGCGATGCATCGTCCATGAAAAACAACACGTAGCCATACGCCTGAACCCCGGCCTGGTATCCATAGGACACCGCCAGCGATCGATAATAGCCAACGGCCTTCCCGTTTTTGCGCAGAGCGCCATCACCGAATTGCCCCGCAATAATAAAACCGCCTTTGACGATGCTCGGAAAAACCAGCACCGCCACTGCTTTGTCAGCCAAAGCTTTCGTGCCCGGCGTGTTATTGTAAAGCGTAGTCAACGACTGTGTAGCGCTGCGGTCGATCTGGCCGGCGCTCGCGTACACCGCCACAGTCGGAATGAAGGCATTGATCGCCAGAACAGTGAAGCCGAACGTAATTACCGCGATCCCAGCATTGATTCTTCTTCTCAAAAAGTCTCTTCTCATCGTTTTTCTCCTTCAGGTTTCGGATGTCAGGAACAGAGTGTCGAGTGTCGGGGGTCGAGGGGAATCCCAATCGCCGTCTTTGCCTCGCCTCACTCGCCCCTCGTCACTCGACACTCGTCACTTTTTCTCTACTGCACCAACGGTACTGTGGCCGCTAGGTCATACCTCATCAACATGCGGTACTCGTTTTCGATCTGCAGGTATCGTGCGGCCTTCTTTCCCGGCAGCGCTTTCACCACCTTCGAAGCATAAGCGCTGCGCTGTTTAACCTCGTCCTGTTCGAGAGAGATCCACTCATCGAGCAGCTTTCTGGCTTTTTCATCAGTGAGCGACTGGCTTCGGTAATCCGCGGCATAGCTACTCAATAGCGCACCCAAGCGCTCATGGATTTTCTGCAGATCGTTCTGGTAGTCCTCGTAAACCGGCCAGAATCTTTTAGCTTCCGATTCGGTCAATTCCATGTATTTGGCGACAATCAATTTTTTATCCGCCTTGAGCTTTTCGTGGATGATTTCCAGATTGTTGGCCGGCTTGTCCTGCGACCATGCGGGAATCGTTGCCGCTCCCAGCACGCCGACGAACAATACGGCCGAACACGTTGTCCGAATGTAGCTTTGCATTTCGACCTATTCTCCTTTTCGATTAAATTTTTTCTCGCGTTGGATTAATTAACTGTTGCTTGACGTCCCGCCGGCGAAAGCAGGTACCAGATCATGACGACCGGGGCGACCGACCAGACAAGCGCTCGCACCGGCGATTCTCCTTGGATCACGACGCTCACGACAAGCAATAGAGTCACTATAGCCACTACAATGCCGAGCCACCTTGCCCAACTCCGGCCCACCAATGCTCCGTAGGCGAACACAACGTACAGTATCGCGATGACAGCCACGAAGCCGCTGCGAAAAAACGCGACGACACCTATCAGAGGGAAAAGCAGTAGACCCTGCCCCATGAGATCGCTGCCGGCATCGAACCAGTGAAGCGTCCGCAGAACGCCTAGAGCGCTTTGCGCCAGCGCCAGCACCGCGATGATCGTCATGCCCGTGTTTCTTTTCGGCAATGCGGATTCCATTGTGACCCTCGTTCCCTCGCTACGGCTGTACCTCCGCCCAAGATTTGTCGGGATTGTATTCCTTCATCGCCGCGGCAGCGCTTGCCGTGTTCTTGCCCAAATCTTTTTGAAATACCTTGCCTTCGTGGTTGACGATGAAACTCATGACGCCGGAGTTGCCGTACTCCGCCGGGTAAGCAACCAGCGCAAAACCGCCGATCATTTTGCCCTTCACTATGTAGCTGTACGCGCCGCCGGGAGCGTCTTTCCCTTGCGCCGTGAGGATTTTGTAGTAATAGCCGCGATAGGGAACGGGTTTATCGTTCGCTTTGTTTTGTCCGTAGCCTTCGCTTCTTGCCCGCGCGGCAAGTGGACCGAGAGGGCTTTGCTCCTCGCCCGCCTTCGCTTCCCAGTAAAGGCCGTTTTTCTTTCCCGAGTCGCTCCGAAATTTCTGTGCGTACTCGAGAAGTCCCTCTTTGCCGCGCACTTTCATGGCGTATTCACGCTGGGCGTCGACATAGGCAAGGGAAACCTGAATAGCGTCCAGCTCATTTTGTCCAATGCGCCGGTTGAGGATTTCTTCCCTGCCTTTGTCGGTGTCGAAAACCCAGCTCTCGCCTTTCTTGGTTAGCGGAATCGGGAACGGCCATTCGTTCTTGCCAATTACTAAAATAGTATTTTCTCCTTCGGTCGCGAGGCGATTCCTTTCGTCATACGCCGCAAGAAACTGCGCGCGTCGTTGTTTATCGGCGACCGGATCTCCGGAAGAGATCAGATTTTTTGCGTGAGCTCCGAAGATCGCGATCAGCTCTTTGTCGTCATTGCTTTTCGCCGCTGCAACGGCCGCTTTGACCGCTTCTTCAGCAGATTGAAACGTCTTTTGCTGCACTGTCGCCGCAAAAGGAGTTCCGGTAAAGGCGAAGAGCATCAAGACAGCGGTGCCGAGTGCAACGCACTGCCACATGGATTTTCTTTTGTTTGCGTCTAGTTTTAGAAATCTCATTTCTTCCTCCATCAATAAGTCAGCAGTGTCGAGGGTCGCGGGTCGAGTGTAAGACCGAAAAGTAGATGCAGCGATCTTTTCACTCGACACTTGACACATTTTTACCTGCGTCCGCCGCCGCTTCTGCCGCCGCCGGATCTGCCACCACCTCCACCGCTTCCCCGGCTCGCGCTTCCACGCTGGCTAGCGCTCCTGGCGGAGCTGCCGCCGCGGTCAATGCCTTCAAAAGCGCCGCCGCGGCTTCCAGAGCCGCCTCGATCTGCTCCACCACCGCCGAGTTGGCTTGCTCCGCCGCGACTTCCAGCTCCGCTGCGATCCGTGCCGCCGCCGAACTGACCTGCTCCACCACGATCCGCTGTTGCCGGCCGGTTGCCACCGCCGAGTTGGCCGGCGCCGCCACGGTCGCCGACTCCACCCCGGCCTAAA
>QHOF01000308.1:4918-5545 GCA_003219335.1 Verrucomicrobiota bacterium
AAATCCTGTCGTCCCTGTTCCGTGCGACCACGAAAAGCCTCCCGTGACTGAACCGCTTCCGATGTGCTTGCCCGGTTGAATTTTTGCGCCGTGCCCTGGTCGCGATACGCGACGCCTTTGCGGTGTTCGGCGTTGTGCTGCCAATTATTACCCTGACCACCCGCCGGCCGTTGCTGTGCGTACTTGCTACGGTCGATGTTGTTGTTGATATTTATGTTTTGGTTGTTATTGTAGTCGACGTTCCCTCCGCCCCAATTGGTATTCCCCCATGCGTAGCCCCACGCCGCACCGACCGCCGCCCCGGCCATGAATGAGAACGCCGTCGCAGTGGCCACATATCCTGGCGGATAGTAATAGTACGGCGGGTACGCAGGATACGGCCAGGCACCGTACACGACGGTCGGGTTATAAGCCGGCACGTAAATAACCTGCGGGCTGGCGGGCTCGATCTTGATGATCTTCTGTTCGACGATGACGGTTTGCTCTTTGGTCGTCTTGAGATTGCCGGCCGCTTGCGCCTTGGCGCGCAGACTTTGGATGGTATCCATGACAGGCTTTTGCTGCGCGAGAAAAGCGTCTCCCAGTTTCTGGGTCCAATCGAGTTTTTCGTTCATCATCGTCAGCACC
>QHOF01000309.1:0-407 GCA_003219335.1 Verrucomicrobiota bacterium
GAAAAGACAGCATTCACTGGAGAGGGTCCATGGCGATACGGAGGCCGGTGGAATGCGCCGGGTGTGCGTGTCGTTTATGTCAGTGAACATCAATCCACCGCTGCGTTTGAGGTCTTCGCGAATCGCATGCCGTTCATCTTGGAAGAGAGATACAAAGCTTTTCACCTGGAATGGCCGGATCATCTCATCGAATTATTCCCGATAAAAAAGTTGCCGCCGAACTGGCGAGTGTATCCACCCCCTGCGGAGACAAGGGAAATCGGCGATCAATGGGTCCGAGAACAGCGGTCCGCAGTATTGGCGCTGCCGAGTGTGATCAGTCCTGCCGACACAAATTTTCTGTTGAACCCCGAGCACGCTGACTTCAAACGCATTCGCATTGCGGCATCAATTGATTTCGACTTCGA
>QHOF01000309.1:433-2444 GCA_003219335.1 Verrucomicrobiota bacterium
CGATTTTGCTTTAAAATCTGATCTCAGACTTCTGACATCCGACTTCTGAAAATGTCCCCGTAGTTCAACGGATAGAACGGAGGTTTCCTAAACCTCAGATGTGGGTTCGATTCCCGCCGGGGATATATTCACCTGCGGCGAAGCAGACAAAGAGACTGTTCCCGCCTAGATTTTTTGGCTAAACCTTTTTGGGCAATGCCAAAAAGGTTGTTCTAGCGAGGCTTTCCGGATTGCTCGCTTTTTTCAATCGCCGCGTTCATCTTGTCAAAGTAGTCATTCTCTATTCGGTCTAGAAACTCAGAGGTTTCCAGCGCGTCATCGACATCAGTTGGTTTCCCGAAGCGTCGATGGGCAGCGGTATCAAGATCAGCGACGGCAAGCACTTGGTCCAGAACGACGGGCATAGCCATAGCCATAGCGTGATCGTACTTCCGTAAAGTGACCTTGACCAAGTAGTCTCTTAGCTGCTTTTGCACTGTATTTCGAGGAGTGGCCCACACTAATCTGGTGAAAACTTCTTTATCGGGGGAGAGGCCGACCAATAGATCCACGAGTCCTATAAGACCGATGTGAGAAAGCACGTTGCCAGATAATTTTTGAAGTGCGTCGCTGTCTTGTACAATACGTTGGAGCCGGCGATCGGCAGTGACAAAAACGCTGCGCTCTCCCGTACGCGCATTAAGGAGTAGTCTCGTGAGTTGCTGCGCTTCGTGTCTTATCAATATTCTATCTTTATCGCGGCCGGTCAGGAGGGAGTCCGTTTCGTAGCCGCTAAGAAGATCGGCGTAAATGTGATTGAACTCTACATTGTGCTGTTCTGAGTAATCCAAGATTTCAGAGGCAATGTGTCGCGTCGATCCGAATGAGATAAATTGCTTGTGGTTTGAATAGGGAGCGACTTTGGCGAGAAATTGAGCGAACGATTTCCGAATGGGAGGGTGTTCTGTACACTGCGAGCCGAATGCGCCGATAAAAACGTTGGTACGTTCGGCTCCGTAAAAGAGGACGTGTTCGGTGATGCGCTTGGGTTGCTCTAATTTTAGGGTTTTTACGAGTTCGATCGCGTTTTCACGGTGCGCCAGAATCTCGTCTAAAAACGGATACGTGACTGCCAAGTCACATCGCCTCCCTGCTTTTTGTGCGGCGTCTTGCAGGCGAGTAATTGCTGACATGTTGCCCTTGTGCATCGGGTGACCGGGCACAATGGCTGGAAGGAGTACACTTGCGTCGAAGTAAAGTTTGCCTGGAAGTGTATACGCGTGCGCCAAAGCGAAGCGCGGCGAGGACAAGAGCAGTTGGACAGTTATGGCAGCACGCGAAATTTCAGCGAGTGCGTCCGCTTCTGCGTTCTCAGGTAAATTAATAATGTGAACGATCGTGTCTGCGACGGCGCGTGCCGTACCTGGGGATTTATCGAAGAAATGACTGCGGCGCCGAGAAAATCTTGTTCTTCGACTCGCCTCTGGATCAGATCCGCTGCCAACGGATCATTATATTTGCGACAGACGGCAGCTAGGTGCTCGAGCCATTGCGGCCACGTAGGCAAGCCGACTCGCGCTCCTACACCTGCGCCAGCAAAAAGAATTGCTCTACGGTCGACAAGAAACTGAGCAATCTCCTGAGCAATTTCCTCGGCGGTCATCGAAGGCGATAGTATCACAGCGACGATCCGGGAGCATTGAAATTTGCGACCCGTACAGGGCACGTAATTATGTCACCCGTTGTGTTACCCGGCCGGGTAAAAATGGGCAAATTGCTGACTACTCGTGAGGAACGTAACAACCATTCAAGACGTTCAAATATAGGATCTGCGTACTGCGGATGACATTAGCGAATTCGTGCAAAAACGCGGTTTTGGCGTTGCGAAACTTCCGTTCTATCCGTTGAACTACGGGAACAAGCACTTAATTGATAGAGAGTTATAATAAATCGTCAAATTGACCAACTTTCGTTGTGGAACGTGGCGCGGCCGTCTGCGTCGTCGATTGTTAAAGAATTGGCGCAATTGTGA
>QHOF01000309.1:2469-10890 GCA_003219335.1 Verrucomicrobiota bacterium
GCAAAACCTTTGTCCAGTGGAAAAATCAGCCCGAAATCAGTCACCTATTCGGATGCGCGCATCGAATTTGCCGGGTGCTGCTAGTGACTTTGAATCAGATGCCATCCGCGCGTTTTCGGCACCACGGCTGGTTTCAAAAAGCGCTAAATCTTGCAGGGTGGCCTGCACCGCAGGGTCGCGAAATCCTTTAAAAATCAGACGGCGAAGGCGATTAGCTGCAATTTGATCCCCGAAAGAACCCGACGCCATCGCCAAAGTTAAACAATCGCGTCGATATTCCGAAGTGATACCCTATAAGTTTGGGTATGAGGCTTCGGCGGAAGAATGGCGAACGCGTTTTGCTGGTTGGCATTTTCCAAAGCCCGGGGACCGGTCGGACCGTACTGAGGAATCTTTATCGGGCCCGGTTTCGCCGCGTTGCCGCAATTTACGCTTCGGCCGCAGGCCGGCGACGAGTCGAGGAATATGGCATCTCGGCGATTGGCGGAGCGGCCGCCGCCTCGGTCTTCGGCCTAGCGATCGGGGCACTAATGTTTTGGCAGCGCGGAATTCTGGCGGATTTCCGGCCGGGCATGCTGGCGCTGTTGCTGGCCGCGTTTGCGTTGGCAGGCGCTCTCAGCGGGTGGATTCTCGTCCGGTTGCTTCGGCAGCATGTTGATGAGACAAGGCTGGCCCGGTGCGCGAGCACGATCCTGCCGGATGAAACGGTTGTGATGGCCGAGGTGGAAGCCAGCGAAACGGCGGGCGTGCTAGTGATTTTGCGGGACGTGGAAGCCGAGGCGCCCGTGACGTTCGCTTTTCGTTCGTCGCGACCTTTCTCTGTCGAATCGACCACGCGACCGCTCTGGGAGGAACGACCTTCCAGTCAGCATCTATCGGAAAATGCCGCGCAGCTCGCGGGCTCGATTTCGGTCAGCCGGGAGGCGCAACCGCGCGGGCAATCCTTTTTGCGGCGGTTGCGAGAAGTAGAGAGCGCGCTGGGATCGGCGAACACGAATCTGACGATGTCGGCCAAAATGCATCACGCCTTCACGCTTTCGGCGGAGTGGCTGCTCGATAATGCCTATTTGATTCGGGAGCAGGTGATCGATCTGCGGCGGAGTCTGCCCCAAAAATACTATGGAGAGCTGCCTCTCATCGCCAGCGGTCCCGAGGCAGGGCTGCCGCGTGTTTACCGTGTCGCGTCGGAACTGGTATCCGAGAGCTGCGGTGCAGTGGGACCGGAGATCATTCGGAAATTTCTGGTAGCTTTTCAGGCGATCACGCCACTGGACATCGGAGAACTTTGGGCCCTCCCGCTGATGTTGCGTTTGCAGTTACTCGAATGCCTATGCGGGCTCGCGATCCAGGTCGAGCAACAGCAAAGCCAGAGCGAGGAAGCGGATTTTTGGGCTAATCGGCTCATCACGGCCGTCCGCCACAGCTCGGCGCACTTGCTCAGGATGATGGAAGCCTTGGTGGAACGTCATCCCGAGCCGACCGCGCATTTTGCAAGTGAACTTATGGCGCATCTCTATGACGAAGAGGCGGCACTCCCGCTGGTGAGCGGGTGGCTGGAACGCTCTCTGCGTGCGCCTCTCCTCGAAGTAATGCAGCAGGAACACCGACGCCAGGCCGTGCAGCAGACCGCGCTCGCCGATGTGATCAATAGTTGCCGCCTCATTACGCAAATCGCGTGGCCAGAATTTTTCCAGTCGACTAGCTGGGCGGAAAGTGAATTGGCTGCCGATCCCGCCGGAGTTTATGCCCGCCTGGATTTTGAAACGGCCGATCGTTGCCGGAGCGCTGTCGAGGAAATTGCCCGATGGTCAAAACGTTCGGAACAGGAAATTATCGAGCAAACGCTGGCGTTGGCGAAGACCGCCGAGGACGAAGTCGGGCGACACGTCGGGTACTATTTGATCGACGCGGGCCGGCCGGCGCTTGAGCGGGCAACGGGTGCCTGGGTACCGCTGGCGGAACGGTCATGCCGCTGGCTTCGTGCGCACGCCGCGGGCGCGTATTTTGGGAGTCTTTTTGTGCTCGCGGTCGCGGTGGTGGCGGCTCCTCTCCTTTTCATTAGTGGGTCGATTTCCGGAGTCACGCTGGGGCTGCTCGGCCTTTTGCTTCTCTTGCCCGCAAGTGAATTGGCGGTGCTGGCCGTGAATTACCTCGTGACCTCTTTTCTGCCGCCGCAGGTGTTGCCGAAGATGTCCTTTAAGAAAGAAGGCATACCCGATGATTGTCGCACGCTGGTGGTGGTGCCGACGTTACTCACCACGCCAAACGCAATCCAAAGAGAGCTCGACCGTCTCGAAATTCGCTATCTCGGAAATACGGATGCGAATCTACGATTCTCGCTCCTGACCGATTTTGCTGACGCACCACGGCAGAACATGCCGGAGGACGAGGAGTATATCGACATCGTGGCCCGTGGGATCGAGAAACTGAATCGCCGGCACGGAGCGGGGCACTTCTTTCTTTTTCATCGCGGGCGCTCATGGAGCGAGAGCGAGCAACGCTGGATCGGATGGGAGCGCAAGCGCGGCAAGCTCGAGCAGCTCAATCGATTCCTCACCAGCGAATCGGCGCCCGAGCTGGAAGGGTTTCTCTACGCGGGCGATCGGACTCAGCTCGAGGGTATTCGGTTTGTCATCACGTTGGATGCCGATACGCAACTGCTCCGCGACACTGCGCGGAGAATGATTGAAACCCTCGCGCACCCGCTAAATCAGGCGCGGTTTTCGCGGGATGGCCGCCTGATTCGCGGTTACACGATCATTCAACCGAGCGTTAGCGCCACGCTTCCGAGCGCCACGGCGACATGGTTCTCACGCATCTTTGCCGATCCGCGTGGGATCGATCCGTATACCCATGCAGTCTCCGACGTTTATCAGGATCTGTTCGGTGAAGGGAGCTATCACGGCAAAGGCATTTACGAATTGCGGACGTTTCATCGGCTTTTGTCCAGGCGCTTTCCAACGGCGCATTTGTTGAGCCATGATCTGTTGGAAGGTAGTCACGTCCGCGTCGGGTTGGCGACAGACATCGAACTGCTCGACGTCTTTCCGAGCAGTTACATCGCGTGGTGGAATCGGCAGCACCGCTGGATTCGCGGCGACTGGCAAATCATTGATTGGCTGAAGCTGCGCGTGCCCGTGGGTGACGGCAGGATTCAACCCAACCCGCTTTCCGTCTTCAATCGATGGAAGATCTTTGACAATCTGCGCCGCAGTCTTGTGCCGTCTGCGATGGTGGCCCTTCTCCTGGCGGGCTGGTTTCTCACGCTGGAGCCGATGCTGTGGAGCGGGATCGTCGCCGGCCTGATGTTGTGGCCAGTCCTGAATTCTCTTCTTGCGCTTCTGTTCCATCCGCCGCCGCCCGGGACGCGATTCTGGCGCGAACCGCGCGACCGCCTGCTGCGTTCCCTGTTCGCGGTTGTTTTCCTGCCGGATTATGCGGGCATGGCGATCGACGCCATCGCTCGCGTCGCTTACCGGCGAATCACTTCGCACCGGTTACTACTCGAATGGGAGACGGCACAAGACGCTCATCGACGCGCGAAAAATCAGCAGCAGCAGTTCGTTCTCAACCGGCTTTGGATCCCGGCTACATGTGTGTTTCTTCTCGCCGGCGCAACTTGGCTGGGAACATCGGCGATGGTGGCCGTGGTGCCATTCCTCCTTTTGTGGGCTCTCTTTCCGTTGGCGGTAATCATGATCAATCGTCCGGCGAGGAGCTGGCGCGGCGGAATTTTGACGGCGGACGATCAGCGGTTCCTGCGCACCGCCGCGCGTCGAACGTGGAGATATTTTGATGACTTTGTCGGGCTGCAAACCTCATGGCTGCCGCCAGACAATGTTCAGGAAATGCCGATGCGGGAAGTTTTCCTGCGCACTTCGCCGACGAACATCGGGCTTTGGATGCTGGCGACCGTGGCGGCCAACGACTTTGGTTATATCACGATCGACGACTTGGTGGCGCGCAACCTGGGCACGCTCGAAACAATCAGTCGCCTCGAGCGTTTCGAAGGTCATCTCTTCAACTGGTATGACCTGAGTACGCTGGAGCCGTTGCGTCCGCGCTACGTCTCGACAGTGGATAGCGGCAATTTGCTCGCGAGCCTATGGACTTTCGCGACCAGCTGCGATGAATTCGCCACGCTGCGTGGAATCGCCGACACACTAGGCGTGATGTGGCAAATCACCGCCACAATGAAGGAAGCGGAACGTCCTCCGGCGCTTCTGCGCTTGGCGGCACTGACCACGGGTCAGCCGGCTCACCTGGAGGAAATCATCCTGCGCTTGCGCGCGGCTCAAGCGCCTGCGCAGGATCTGCTGCTCTTCTTCCAAGGGCCTGAAACTGATCCGCGCGCTTACTGGGCTCAACAAGTCGCCAAGCAGGTCGCTGCGTGGAATTCTGTCATCGATAAATATTTTCGGCCGGTGGAAATCCTGATGGCGTCGCCGTCGCAATTGATGTCGTTAGGCAAAGCGTCGCACGAATCCCGGCGCGAGGCGCTCGCGGCGACCTTCTCGCTGCAAAACATTGCCACCGAGGGAATCCCCGGACTCGTGCCGCTGCTCGCATTTCACGGGGAACGAGAGGGACCGGAGCTTCCTAAACCCGTGCGCGAGTGGTTCGATCTTCTAGTAACCGAGGTGGAGCGCTCGCGCCAGGGCGCCTCCGAGCAACTCGCGCAGTTGCACGAATTGATCGCTCAGAGCCAGCAACTGGAAGATGGCATCGGGCTGCGATTTCTTTACAATGAGGAACGGCGAATTTTTGCCATTGGGTATCAAGTGGCGGAACGGCGACTCGACAACTCCTTCTACGATTTGCTCGCAAGCGAGGCACGTCTAACGAGTTTCCTAGCCATCGCCCGTGGGTGGGCCTTAAGCCGGCCTTTTGGCTCTGCCTACGGTCGGCTGCCCCTCCTTTCCTGGAGCGGGACGATGTTCGAATATTTAATGCCGCTCCTGTTCACCCAGACCCACGAGAATTCGCTGCTCGATCGCGCGTGCCATGACGCTGTGCGCTGCCAGATTGGTTATGCCCAACAAAGCAGCGTGCCATGGGGCATCTCGGAGTCCGCATTCAGTGCGCTTGACCGGCATAACGTCTATCAATATCGCGCGTTCGGCGTGCCGGCGCTGGCCTTGCGTCGCGGGCAGGAAGAGGAGCTCGTCGTCGCTCCGTATGCGGCAGCGCTCGCTCTGGGCGTGGAGCCGGCCGCCGCCATGAAAAACCTGCGGCGACTCGCCAGGCTGGGCAACTCTGCGCTTCTAGGTGACTACGGTTACTACGAGGCGATCGACTACTCCCGACGGACCGAACCCGGCGGCGCGGCCGGGATCATCATTCGTTGTTACATGGTGCATCACCAGGGAATGTCGCTCCTCGCTTATGACAATGCTTTGCATAACAATGCGATCCGGAGGCGCTTCCATTCCGACGCGCGCATTCGCGCTACCGAGCCGCTCTTGCACGAGCATATCCCGGAACAAATTTTGCCGACTACCGGTGAGGTGCACGAAGAGCGGCCCCTGCCTCGAACGATTCCAATCGTCGGCAGCGCGACCGGAACGCAAACGCCCGATATCGCCTCGCCGCGCATTCACCTCCTCTCCAACGGAACCTGCTCGGTCATGGTGACGAATTCCGGCAGCGGCTACGTGCGCTGGTTGGATCTGGACGTCACGCGCTGGCGCGCCGACACGACGTGCGATGCGCCGGGCGCGGTTTGTTATATCCGGGATTTGGAAAGCGACACGATCTGGAGTAACACGCATCAACCGGTGCGAAGTCCCGAGCGCCGTTACAGCTGGAGTTTCACGCCGGACAAAGCGGAGTTCCGGCGGAGAAGCGGGCCGTGCGAGACTTTTACGGAAATTGTCGTTTCCGCTGAAGACGACGCTGAAGTCCGGCGCATAACTTTGGTCAACATCTCGCGCAAATCGTGCCGTCTGGAGTTGACCACCTACCTCGAGCTCGCTCTCGCGCCGCACCGGGCAGATCGCGCGCATCCCGCTTTCAGCAAGCTCTTCATCGAAACCGAATGGCTTCGGCATTGCGAAGCCCTCCTAGCCCATCGTCGCCTCCGCGCTCCAGACGAACAGCCGATCTGGGCCGCGCATCTCTTGGTCCCCGAGTCTTCCTCCGTCACCGGCACGATTCAGTTCGAAACCGACCGCGCCCAGTTTCTCGGCCGAGGCCGCACGCCACAAAATCCCATTGGCCTAAGCCGCAGCCTAACGAGCCGGACCGGCGCCGTTCTCGATCCGATTTTTAGCCTGCGCCGGTATATCACGATTCTGCCTAACCAACGATTTCAATTTGCGCTCGTCACGGCGGCGGCAGAGTCGCGCGAGGCCGTGATCCGGCTCGCCGAACGCTACGCGGAATTTCACACGTGCGCGCGTGCCTTCGAGACTGCGTGGACTCATTCCCAACTTGAGATGCGTCGGCTCCACATCCGCCCGAGAGATGTTCAGATTTTCCAACAACTGGCGGCCCACGTCCTTTTTCCGCAGGCTCAATTGCGACCGCCACCCGCGCGTCTCGGTCGCCGCGGCGAAGGTCAGCGCGCGCTCTGGCGGCAGGGCATTTCAGGCGACATGCCGATTGTCGTCGTCATGATCGGTCACCTCCGCGACATAGAAGTGGTGCGTGAAATATTGACCGCGCACACCTTCTGGCATTTGCGCGGGTTGAAAGCCGATCTTGTGCTAGTAAGCGAGGAACTGGCCAGTTACGAAGAACCGTTAATCGGCGAGTTGCGTCGGCTCATTGGAGCACACGCGCACATGACCGTTGTCGACCAACCCGGAGGCGTCTATCTCCGCTCTGCGACTAAAATTTCGAAAGAAGAGCTGATCGCACTGCAGGCCGCCGCGCGGATGGTCCTAGTCGCAGCCCGCGGCACACTGCGCCAACAGCTCGCCGCGACCACACCCGTTGCCGCGAAACCGCGGCTGTTAGCACCGGGCCGGGAGTTCCGCGAAGAACCGTCCGCGCCCCTGCCATTTATGGAGCTGAAATATTTCAACGGCCTCGGCGGCTTCACTGAGGACGGAAAGGAATTTGTGATCTATTTGGGTCCTGGCCGGCAAACGCCGCTTCCTTGGATCAACATCATGGCCAATCCGAAGTTCGGCGCATTTGTTTCCGAGTCGGGCGCCGAATTTGTCTGGGGTCGCAATAGCCAGAACGATCGCCTCACGCCGTGGTTCAACGACCCGATCTCCGATGTACCCGGAACTGCTATCTACATCCGCGATGATGACATCGGCGTCGCTTGGTCGCCCACGCCCCAGCCGATTCGGGAAAAGGACGCTTACCGCGCGCGGCATGGTCATGGTTACACATCATTTGAACACAACAGCCATGCCATCGAACAACGGCTGCTCACCTTCGTGCCGGTCGATGATTCCGGCGGACTGCCGGTGCGCCTCCAGCGGCTGCGCTTACGCAACAATTCGTCGCGCCCGCGGAAGCTGACCGTCACTTCCTACGCCACGCTCGTTCTCGGATCCGATCCGGAGGAAACCGGTATGCATGTGGTCACGAAATGGGATTTGCAGAGCCAGAGCCTGTTTGCACGCAACTCCTACAATCCGGAATTTTGTGAATGCATCACTTTTGCCACTTCGAGTCCAACGCCTGCTTCGTTCACGGGTGATCGCACGGCGTTCATCGGACGCAACCGCTCGCTGCGCGATCCAGCGGCGATGCAGCACGTACGATTAACTGGCGACATTGGTGCCGGTTTGGATCCTTGCGCCGCGTTGCAAATCGTGGTCGAGATCGATCCGGGAGAGACCGCCGAAATGACTTTTCTCATCGGGCAGGCGGATGACGAAGAAAAAGCGCGTGCCATCGTGAACCGATTTCGCGATCCCGCCAACGTCGAAGCCGCCCTCCAAGAAACCCAGCATTGGTGGGATCGGCTCCTGAGCACGATCGAAGTGGAAACGCCGGAGCTTTCCACGAATTTTCTGCTCAACCGCTGGCTTCTTTACCAAACTCTCAGCTGCCGCGTCTGGGGCCGCTCAGCCTCTTATCAATCCAGCGGCGCTTACGGGTTCCGCGACCAGTTGCAGGACGTGATGGCCCTCATGCATGCCGCGCCCGAAATCGCGCGCGACCACATTCTGCGCGCTGCCGCGCGACAATTTGTGGAAGGCGATGTCCAGCACTGGTGGCACCCCGAGTCAGGCACTGGCGTCCGCACGCGGATTAGCGACGATCTCCTCTGGCTTCCTTTCGTCACCGCGCACTACGTCCGCACCACTGGTGACGCCGCGATCCTCGATCAGATAGTTCCGTTTCTGGAAGCCAACCCGCTAGAGACCCAACAGATAGAAAGCCTCTCGATTCCGGTCGCTTCCCACGAGGAGGGTACGCTGCTCGAACATTGCTGGCGCGCCATCGCGCGCTCCG
>QHOF01000310.1:0-3565 GCA_003219335.1 Verrucomicrobiota bacterium
AGACTGCGATGGCCATCGGCGAAGGATTTGTGGAAATCAAGGCCGACGGCGTTTCGGTTTTAACCGATATGGCACTTGAATCGGAGAAGATTGATATCGCCGCGGCCGAGGCCGCGGTCGAGCGCGCCAAAGCGGCGATGAAAGAAGATCATACTCCCGAACAGGTGGCAGCCATTCAAGCCTCGCTGCAAAAAGCGCTCGCCCAGTTGCACGTCAAACGTCGCCGCCATCACGGCTAGCAATTGTAGAGGCGCTTGTGTCAAGCGCCTGTTTATTTCACATTCGGTGCTTGGCACAAGCACCTCTACACACGCTCGGAATCATCGCCGGAAACGGCGTCTATCCGCGATTAGCAGCTGACTCGGCGCGAAAGGCTGGCGTGAACAAGATATTCGCCGCCGCCTTCACAGGCGAGACGGATCCAGCGCTAGAGCAACGCGTCGATCTAATCGAATGGATGCGCGTTGGACAACTGAATCGGCTCCTGAAATTTTTCCGCGCGCAAAATGTTCATCACGCGATCATGGCCGGACAAATCGCGCCGAAAAATCTTTTCGATCTGCGTCCGGATGTGAAGACGCTGATGTTGCTTGGGAAACTAAAAGAGCGCAACGCGGAGTCCATCTTCGCCGCCATTGCCGATGAACTTGCCAAAATCGGCGTGGAACTTTTGCCAGCCACGACTTTTCTGGAAGATTCGCTCGCGCCGGCGGGATTGATTGCAGGACCGAAATTATCACGTCGCGAGCAGGAAGACGTCGATTTTGGCTGGAGAATCGCTAAAGAAATCGCACGACTCGACGTTGGGCAAAGCGTGATCGTTAAGAACGGCACGGTGGTAGCGGTCGAAGCTTTGGAAGGAACAAACGAGGCGATTAGACGCGGCGGCGCGCTTGCGCGTGAAGGCGCGGTCATGGTCAAAGTAGCCAAGCCGAATCAGGACATGCGTTTCGATGTGCCGGTAATCGGCGTCGAAACAATTCGCACTGCTGCTGAAACGCAACTGCGCGTGATCGCCGTTGAGGCTGGAAAGACGTTGATGCTCGAACGCGATGCAATTGTTGATCTTGCCGAGCGTTCCAAGATATCGATCGTCGCACGTTAAAAATGGAAAGGCGACAGACATGGCGCTGGCGATGAAAAGCGAATGTGAAAAATGCGGGGCGACGTTTACAACAAGTGGAGTAGCTTACATTTGCAGCTACGAATGCACATTTTGCGGGAGTTGCGCCGAGCAAATGGACTTTATTTGCCCAAACTGCCAGGGTGAACTTGTGCGACGGCCTCGCCGTAAAGAGCCAGCTAGTTCCGGCGACTCCGCTGGCGCTTGATTCGATAGATCAGAAAACATTCCTCGCCGATCATGCGCATTTTGATCAGCGAGCCATGCGCGCTGGCTGGCAGGAATTCCTTGTTGAGACCTGTCAGGGTAGGAGCTTGGGCTCCGCCGAACAGGTACGGCGCGATCGTAAGATTGAGCTGATCGACTAAGCCCTGTTCCAACAAGGCACGAAAAAGGGTTGGGCCGCCTTCGCACGCAAGAGTTCGAACCTTGTATTGATCGTGCAGTTCCTTCAGCATCCGCGAGAGATCGACGCACTGGGCGCCGGTTAGATGGAGGATCGCCTTTTTCTTCAATGCTTCGCGATTTTTCCGCGGCATTCGTTTGGTAGAAAAGATGATGATCGGGGAAACATCGGATTGAAAAATCTTCAGCCGATCATCGATCCGGCCTTTGTTCGAGACGATCACACGCAGCGGGCAGCGAAGTTGACCGCGCTTGGTTCTAGCTTCCTGCAATTCAGCCGGAAGTCCAAGCCGGACGTTGTCGCGTCTCAAGCTGGTGTGACCGATCAGAACCGCATCGGCCAAAGCGCGCTGGCGAAACAAATGCAGCTTGTCTTTACGCGAAGTGAAATCGACCGGCGCGAGGTGTTTCGTTGTCACTTGGCCATCGACAGGCATGGCAAAAGTCACGAACACGAAGGGGCGGTGGCGCTGGTTTTTTGTCATGAAGAAAACGCTCAACGCTCAACGTCGAATGCTCAATTCAGATATTTGAGCGTTGGATGTTGGACGTTTGCTCTCGCTGCTCGCAACTTTCAATTTCCCGGCCTACTCCGCTTCGCCGATCTCATGTTCCAGAGTCACCACTTCCTCTTCCATCTCGCGCAATCCCACGCGTTCTACAGCGCCACTCGGCTTGTAAAACAAGTAAACGAGGGCGCCGGGAAGACAGCAAACGAGGATGATGAGAAAACTTAGTGAGCCGATGAGAATGGCTTTTGCTTCCGGCACACCGCAAAGGCCGTTGAGCATGATCTGCAATACTTTTTCGCGCAGCCCAATTCCGGCAAAGCTGATCGGCAACGCCGAGATCGTGCGCTCGACCGGCATGACGGCAAAGAAATTCACCAGCGGCACCGGTGCGCCCAATGCATAGGCCGCAAACAGAAAAGTGGCGAAAGTGGCAAGATGCGCTACCAGCGACGCCCCAAACGCCACGAGCGTTGCGCGCCAATGATGCGCGTAAAGGTGATAAGCGGCCGAGATCTCGATCAATTTGTCGCGTCCAGCAAAGTGTGCCGGCAGTGAATGAAAGAGTTTAAATCCGCTAATGACGAAGGTAGAAAGTAAAAACGCAATCGACACACCGAGGAGAATCAGCAGCAACCATAGCAGACTTCGCGTCTCTGGCTTTTGCGAAAGGAAATCATAACGCAAAGCGATGAGGGTCGCGGTGATAACAACGAGCGCCACAAGACCGATAAACCGATCGAAAACTACTGCCAGCAGCGCCCCGGCTTTCTTGTCCGGGGTTTCCTTCAAGAGATAATAGCTTTTCATGATGTCGCCGCCGGTGCCGCCGGGGAGAAACTGGTTGTAAAACATCCCGATAAAAAACAGGCCGGAGAGGCGCGGGAGAGTCAGGCGAATCTTTTGGACCTTGAGCAAAACATACCAGCGAAAGGCCGCAGCCAATTCCACCACCGCATATGCCAGCACGCCCATGGCGACCCAGCGATACTGCGCGTTCCGGATCGCCTCAAGCATCTGCGCGCGCCTGTCAGGATCGTGATAGACCCAGTAAAGCACCCCGATGGTGACGCTAAGCTGGAACACAGTGACCAGGATTTTTTTCATTCCCCAAAGCGTTCTTTCCAAATTTGGACCGATTGGCGAATTGCATCGGCGGGTTTGTTCGAGCTCATCTCCCACACAAATAAGCAGTTTGCCGGGAGAAGCGGAACAAGTTTCTCAAAATCCACATCACCGGTAAAAGGCACTTCATGATCTCTTGCAGGCCAAATGCAATCCTGCACGTGACACCCAAAGGCACGCGGTCCGATCGTGCGCAGCCACTCGGCGTGATCAATGAACCCCAGGTTTTCTTTGATTTGTGAGTGACCGAAGTCGTGCCAGTAACCCACGCGCGCGCATCCAATCCCTTCAAGCAACGCTGTTAACTCACGCTCGGTTGGAATTTCTTCGTAACCGCGCCGGCTTTCCAAAGCGATCCTGACATTCTTCGAATCGGCGTGATCAATGATGCGGAGCAGGCAAT